>CAMAFU010000048.1 GCA_945833725.1 uncultured Treponema sp. | reverse complement strand
GAACTTACCGAAAGCAAGGAAAAAGCCTCCCTTATTCTAAAATATATTGCTGGCGGAAGTGATTTTTACTCAACGCTTGCTCTTCTTGAACAGATGGCAGGTGGCGAAGCTGATGATACAAAAAGGCTTAAAGAAATACGAAAAATGATGGAAGAAACTGGTATTCAGGATTCTTTTGTTCTTGATCCTTCCATTACTCGCGGTCTTGATTATTATACTGGCATTGTGTACGAAACTTTTTTAAATGATTTGCCTTCCATTGGTTCGGTATGTTCCGGTGGCCGCTACGATAATTTGGCTGGTCTTTACACAAAAACAAAACTTCCGGGAGTTGGTGCAAGCATTGGTCTTGACAGGCTGATTGCCGGTTTGGAGCAGCTTGGACTTTCTTCAAAAAAAGGTAGTTTTTTGGATGCAGAAATTTTCTGTTTCGACAGCAGTCTTGCCGTTCATTACCAGAAAACAGCTTCTCAACTTAGGAAAATGGGCATAAATGTAGAAGTTTTTCCTGAACAAAAGAAAATGGGGCAGCAGTATTCTGTGGCAGAGGCAAAAAATATTCCTTGGGGAATAATAATCGGTAGCGATGAAGCAGAAACCCAGACTGTAACGCTAAAAAACTTAAAAACCAGACAGCAATGGGAAAAAATTTCTGTTACAGAAGCAGCAGAAATAATAAAACAAAATCCGCAGCAGCCGTAATTTTTTTTTATTAAGGCAGAAGGCAGATAAAGTCAGGGTGAAATTGTGCTATTTTTGCATCATTTTTTTTCTGGCTTCGTCTGCCTTTAATTTATTCTGGAAAACAGAAACATTTGATTCACTTACCCACCCTTCTTCCAGAAGATACCATTTTTCAATTAAATCTTCCGTTCTAACAGAGCGCACACCTTTGCACATCCGTATTTCTCCCCGTCTTAAGTGTTCCGTAACATCAGCAGAATAATCCGGTTCTTCGTGACAGGAAACATAAGGAGAAACAAGAAGAACCCACTGCACGCCTATTTTTATTGCATCAGGGGTTTCATTATCAAACTGTATGAACGAAGATTTGCGGCTGCAGGAAATTAAAGAAAAAAAGGAAAAAACAATAAAAAACAGAGAGAGAAAAGTTTTTCCGTACAGTTTTTTTGTATTTTTTTTTGCACTCATAAGAAAACTTTTAAAGAATTCCTGCCAGATATTTACATACCTGGGGATAAATAAGCATATCGGAATCAACAAAATCTAACTCTGGAATTTCGGCCAGTTCTGCCCAGCGATATTCCGTATGTTCTGTAAGGGTGAATTTTTTAGAAATTCCATCGTGAGGCAATGTAACTGCATAAGCATCGAGAAAAAAAGTTTCGCCGTTATGCTTAAAATTTGCCCGGGCAATTTTTTCACCAACAGAAACATCAACGCCAAATTCTTCCTGAAATTCCCGGTGAATTGCCTGTTCTTCTGTTTCACCTTCTTCAACTTTGCCACCGGGAAATTCCCATCTGTTTCCCATCTGACCTTTTGGAATTCTTTTGGCAATAAAAACTTTCCGCCCGTTAAATGCAATGCAAGCTATTGAATTTTTTGACATATACAATCCTTATATTTTTAATTTTGCAAAACAGTTTTTACTGTAGTCTGCTAAAGGAAAAGCACCTTTGGAAATATAAAGTGAAGAACACCTGCAAGAATGCAGAAAATCCCCAGATATTTCCGCTCATCAATAAATACAGTTTTTATAATTGAAGGAAGTTTTAATTCCATGTTTGATTTATTTGAATAATAGTCAAGCAAAAGAGCTCCTCCAGCTCCAAAACCTGCAAGCACAGGAATTAAATCGCCAATAACAGGAACATCACCGTTTATTGGAGAAAGGAGAAGGAAAATCGAAACGAGAACAGACAACACGCCTGTTACAAGGCAAAATAACTTGTCCTGTAAAAAAGTTTCTAAATTTAAAGATTTTTTTGATTTCTTTGAATCACTGTTTTTTTCGGAAGTTGATTTTTCTTCTTCGGAAAGTTCCTGAAAGTCATCTTCTGAAACAGATAAATCAGCAGATTCCAAATCATTTTTTACACCAGAATAATCCGAAGCATAAATCAATATAAAACCAGCAATAAGGTTTAAAAGAACAGATAAAAAATAAAACTGCAGCATAAAAATCCTCCATAAAGTAAAAATTATTTTTTTTCAACAGGTGCAGTCAAACTTGTAGCTTTATCTTCAAAAACTATATCAGCTCGCACAGAAAATATATCATAATCATGGAATGTTGTCCTTAAAAAAGACTTTTTTCCTTCGTAAACATGGGTAAGAGATGTTTTTTCCAAAAGATTACCGCTTTCATCGGAAAAAGAAAACTCAACATAAACAGGCACGGAACTTTTTTTTTCGTAAGACTTTGAAGGCTCCTGAAACTCAAGGCTTACATAAACATTTTCTTCAAAGGAAAAAGCCGTTAACTCCAGAGGAACACCCTGAATGGAAGACTGATTTTTTTTGTTTAAAAAACCTTCCACAAGCACAACGGCAAAACAGACTATCAGCACAAAAAAAACTGTTCTATTCTGCTTTGTTGAAACAAGAGCCTTAAAAATTCCCGGTTTATACGCTTTAAAATCTCCTTCATAATAAGACTGCACAAGAGGAGGTGCCTTTTTTAGCCGTTCTTCCCTGCTGTAATGAAAGGTAAGATTCTGTTCATCACTGTTTGAGAAGCCTTCCTTCATATTTTCCATGCTGTCAAATTCCATAAAAAAACTTCCGCCAATCTTTTTTAATTTACAAGGCCGCCTACAAGGTAATCGGTTCTCCACCACAAAACCTGTGCCTGCTCTTTTTTTACGAACAAGCCGCTTATTATTCCCTTTCCGCTTAAACAAAGAGAATAATACAGAATATCTTCATGATTTACCGGCAGAACTCTTTTTAACACTTTCTGACCGTTAGGCTGAACCATTTGAACAAGGTATCCTTTTTCTACAGGAAGTATAAAAAACAGCCAGCCCCCATCTGTAACACCAAGAAAGTCGTAGGGAATGCGATAAATAACCTTTCCAAGATTTTCAGAAATGCTTTCTTCGTAGCAGGGAATTTCAAGGCCTGCATCATAAACACCTGTATCAACATCCAGCGGATAAAGGACAGTTTTTTCAAATTCAATACCTGATAAAACTTTTGTCGCAGGATCCAGATAATTTTGAAAATAATCAACCTGAACAAAAAGCCGTCTGTTTATAGAATCAGGAATTATTGAATGAATTGAAACAAAACTGTCGTTTTCGTCGCTGTCTTTTAACTTAGGAACAAGGGATGATGTAAAGGGAATTTTGTAAAGAAGGAAACCTTTTGAATTAAACCAATAAACTACAGGTCCTGAATTAGACTCGGAAACAACAACAAGTTCGTTGCTACTGGTTGCATAAATATTTTTTATGTATGGAAACGGAGTTCCCCCCGGTCCCTGCTGACCTAAATAATCAATAAAGGTGCCGTTACTGTCGAATCTGAGAACTATATGATTAAGCAGAAGCCTGTTTTCAACATCAACTTCCTGCCGCTCCTGAGGCAGTGTATCTACTGCATAAAGGCATTTATTGGAATCCACCGCAAGAGGTCCAAGACTGTTAAAAGGATAGGCAACGGCTTTTTTTGTAGAATTTACACCGGAAGACCGGGCAAAAGACGGTGGCATGGAATAATCTTCGTTATAGTACAATGTAAGTATGTCGCCGTAAGAATTAAGCTCCATTATTTTTTTTGATTCACCATTTGCAATGTAAAAAAAGCCCTCTTCCATGGCCATAAAAGTGTTGATGCTGCCAGACTGGCTTAAGTTAAAAAGATTGATTTCGTCTTCAAAATTTCCGTAATTAAGTGAAAAAAGTGCATTTTCCTGAATTGAAGCAACAGTACCGTTTGGTCTACACGAAAAAAACACAGGAACAAAAAGAAAAGCAGCGTAAATAAATCTAAATTTTATCTTCATACATCATAAGAATATTGAAAAAAAACTCAAAATGCAACGAAAACAGGACAAAGACACAGGAAAAAAATCACCGTACAAAATGACCTGTATGGCAAAGTAAAACCAGATTTTAAAGATTCACTTTAGAAAAAAAATCCTTAAAAAAATATTAAAGATTCTTTTTTAATACGCCGATAGATATAAAGATAAACTATGCATGTCTGGATTTCGTAGAAACTCCGGTGCAAGTGAGTCAATGTAAAAGGAAATGGATGTAGCCTTGTAATACAGAAGTTTCCTTTTACACTTCAAGCTAAAACGGATTTTAGCTTACATTTCCATGGAGGAAAATTATGGTCATTAATCACAACATGTCCGCAATGTACTCTAACAGACAGTTAGGAGTAACAAACTTGGGTCTTACAAAAGACATGGAAAAACTTTCTTCTGGAGAAAAGATTAACCGCGCCGGTGATGATGCTTCAGGTCTTGCTGTATCAGAAAAAATGCGCAGCCAGATTCGCGGCTTAAACCAGGCTTCCAACAACGCCCAGAATGGAATCAGTTTCATTCAGGTTGCAGAAGGCTACCTGCAGGAAACAACAGACATTATGCAGCGTATCAGGGAACTGGCAGTTCAGTCATCAAACGGTATTTATTCAGATGAAGACCGCATGCAGATCCAGGTTGAAGTTTCACAGTTAGTTGCAGAAGTAGACAGAATTGCTTCTACAGCTCAGTTTAACGGAATGAATATGCTGACAGGTCGCTATGCCCGCTCTACAGGAGAAAACACTGTTACAGGTTCTATGTGGTTCCACATTGGCGCCAACATGGATCAGAGAATGCAGATTTTCATTGGAACAATGACTTCTCAGGCTCTCGGTATCCGCGAAATTGGAACAGAGAATGTAATGAGCATTGAAGCACCGGATTTGGCCAACCGTGCAATCGGCACTATCGATGAAGCTCTTAAAAAGATTAACAAACAGAGAGCTGACTTGGGTGGATACCAGAACCGCATGGAATACGCAGTTAAGGGACTTAATGTTTCTGCTGAAAATCTCCAGGCATCAGAATCCCGCATTAGAGATACTGACATGGCTTCCCAGATGGTTGAATTTACAAAGAACCAGGTTCTTGCTCAGGCTGGAACAGCTATGCTTGCTCAGGCTAACTCCCAGGCTCAGAATGTATTGTCTTTGCTTAGATAGTACTGTATAATTTTTCTGCTGAAGAGGGTATTGTTTTCTTCTTCAGCAGAAATTCACGGTGTTTTGCTTTTCTTAACTTTTTTCCCAACTAAAAACACTAAAATTTTGAATTTGTGCTATAATTCAAAAAGGTCGGAAACTTCATTTAGTTTTTCGGCGAAACGGCATTAGTTTAGAAATGCCATGTTCTTTGACATTTGCTTTCCATAACTTTATGTCCTGAGATGGCAGACACAGTTATTGCGTATATACAAGGAATACGAAATAACGGTTCCTGCCAATGGATCTAAATCTGCATAACGGGGGCGCAAAAACCGTTTGCAGTCCGCACAGGGCAGGCGTACGGCATGATGCTGTACCGTTTTAATCATGGAGGGCAAAAATATGGTTATTAATCACAACATGAGTTCAATGTATTCTAATCGCACTCTGGGCGTTTCCAGCGACCAGTTACAGAACAACATTGAGCGTTTAAGTTCAGGTCAGCGCATCAATCGTGCTGGCGACGATGCATCTGGACTTGCCGTATCTGAAAAGATGCGCAGTCAGATTCGCGGATTGAATCAGGCAAACAGAAACATTCAGAACGGAGTTTCTTTCATTCAGTCTACAGAAGGTTATCTGCAGGAAACAACAGATATTCTTCAGCGCATCCGCGAACTTGCAGTTCAATCTTCAAACGGAATTTATTCTGATGAAGACAGAATGCAGATTCAGGTTGAAGTAAGTCAGCTTGTTTCTGAAGTTGACAGAATTGCTTCTCAGGCACAGTTCAATGGAATGAATATGCTTACAGGAGCATTTGCCAAAGATTCTGCTGCAGGAAGAATAATGCAGTTCCAGATTGGTGCAAATGTTGATCAGAACGAGCGTGTATATATCGGCACAATGACAGCCCAGGCTCTTGGATTAAAGGGTTCTCAGGGTTCAGAAGAACAGCTTGGAATCGAAAACCCAGACAAGGCAAATATGGCTATTGCAACAATCGACAATGCTCTTTTGACAGTATCAAAACAGCGTGCAGATCTCGGTGCATACCAGAACCGCTTTGAAATGGCTTCAAATGGCGTTGGAGTTGCTGCTGAAAACCTTCAGGCTGCTGAATCCCGCATTAGAGATACAGATATGGCTTCTGAAATGGTTGAATACACGAAAAACCAGATTCTTACACAATCTGGTACAGCAATGCTTGCACAGGCAAACAGCCAGTCACAGAATGTTCTTGCATTGCTTCGCTAAAACCGCTTGATTTCAACATAAAAGAGATTACTGGATGTTGTCTTTTTTGCGTTGAAGGCGTAACGCAAAGTTTAGAGGGGTGCGCCCCCCTCTTTAACTTTTTTTTCCAAGGAGGAAAGCCCTATGACAATAAGTTCTATCGGGCACAGTTCGGCAACGGATGGCCGCATAAACTTAAACTCCAATTCTCAATCACTGCAGGTGCTCAAGGAAGCTAAAGTTCCTATGGCAGATGCTGCACAGGTGGTTCAGAAGATTACCGACAATAAAGCCCAACTTCAAGAAGATGTCCGCCAGCTTCAAAAACTTTCGGATGCTGTTTCTGGCCGCAAAGTACAATTCAGCGTAAACCAGGAATTGGATCAGGTTGTTGTAACCGTTGTTGATCCGGCAACAAACAAAGTTATAAAAGAAATTCCTTCCCAGGACATTCAAAAGTTGAAAGTCCGAATCAGAAAAGCAATCGGAGTTTTGTTCGACGAAATGATTTAACGATTAAAGGGAAAATATATGGCCGACATTTCAATACCTGGCGTCAGCGACAAATATAAAACAAATGACTATATTGAGGCACTGATGAAAAAAGAGCGTCTCCCCCTTACACGGGAACAGGAGACGCTAGACAGGTATAAAGAACAGCAGTCTGCGTGGAATGGAATAAACCAGAAAATGACATCTCTGCGCACAAATACAAAGACCCTCTACTCTTTTGAAAATCCCTTCAACAATAAGCTGGCCGACTCTACCGACGAAAATTCAATTACGGCAACACCTGGAAGAGATGCAGCCTATGAATCATTTAAAGTTGATGTAATAAAAAACGCCACTGCCGACAGATTTCTTTCTGCCCAGCTGGACAAAGATTTTAAAGTTTCCCAGGGAAAATATACCTTTAAGGTGGGCGAAAAAACAATCAGTTTTAACTGGAAAGGCGGAAAACTGAACGATTTTGTTTCTTCCCTGAACAAACGGGGGGCTAACACAATAAAAGCCAGTCTTATAGGAGTTTCCGGCGATAAAAAATCACTTCTTATAGAATCTTTAAAAACTGGAGAAGACAACCGCCTTATTTTTTTAGATGATGCACTGGACTTTGCCTTAAAACATGAAATGCTGGAAAAAACAAAGAAAGATTTGGCAGTTTTTCCGGAAAATGAAAATTCATTATTGAAGCCGCCTGTAGAATTTCCAGTTCCAGAAACAGAACAGGCAGGTCTGCCAGAGTTTTCAAATAAAGATATTCAATGGGACAACGAAGAAAACCGCTATATTGTTCCTCCCCGCGCAGGCTTTGAATTAAAAATAAGCGAAGAAATTACATCAAACGAAAACAGCCGTCTGGAATTCTCTTATTACAGTTTTCAGGTAGAAGACATAACTGAAGAACTAAATTTAAAAATGTTTTCCCGCCCTGAACTTCAGGATGCAGGAAAGGCAACATATAAAGATGTAACTGTTTTTAACGATAAATCTCAAACATCCCTTCCTCCCCTGCCCCTTAAAAAAATTGAACCGGTTGAATCCAGTGCCGATTTTTTTATAAAAGATTCCTCTGGAAAAGAATACAAAATAGAAAAAGACAGTATAAAAACAGACAGCGAAACTGGAGAAAATACAGTCACTATAGACTTAAAAAATTATACTTCGCCAGAAAGCCTTATTCTTCGAAACAGAAATACAGGAGAAGCACTGGCACTTTCAAAAATCACCTCCTATGACAGAAAAAAAAGTCTTGGCTACAAAAGCGTACATCCTGTATCAGAAGCCGGAAATGCAGTTATAAAATACGAAGGAATAACCATAACAAGACCGGAAAATAAAATTGATGATGTAATTCCTAATGTTACGCTTAACATTCACGCTCCCACAGAAAAAACAGCCACAATAACAATAAAACCCGATAAAGACTCGGCAAAAGATGCACTTATTCAGTTTGTGGGAACTTATAATCAGACCATCGCAGAAATAAATATTTTAAGCGAAAATAAGCCGGAAATAATAAGCGAGCTTGATTATTTTACAGAAGACGAAAAAGAATCTGCCTCAAAAAGACTTGGAATGTTTCAGGGGGACTTTTCCCTTTCCAACGGAAAAGCAACAATGCAGAATATTATTGCAGGAAATTACCCATGGTCTGAAAATGCAACCATTACAATGCTCAACCAGATAGGCATTTCCACCCGGGCAGCAGGCGGTGGAGGCGGATATACAGCCGGACAATTCCGAGGATACCTTGAAATAAACGAAAAAAAACTGGACGAGGCTTTGGAAAACGATCTTGACCAGATAAAAAACATTTTCGGTTTCGACAGTGACGGAGACCTTATTATAGACTCTGGAATCGGTTATTCCCTCGACAGACAGCTTACTTCGTGGGTGCAGAAAGGAGGCATTATTTCCAGTAAAACTGCAACGCTGGACGGAAGAATAAAAAACTCAGAATCAAAAATTCAAAGGCTTGAAACCCAGCTGGCCTCAAAAGAAGCGCAGTTAAGAGAAAAATACGGTCAAATGGAAGGAACACTGAACAGCCTGCAGTCCCAGTCAAATTCGCTTTCAAATTTTGCAAACAGCGGAAACAGACAGTAAAATGTGTTAAAATGTATAAAGCAGAATAATCAGATAAATCAGGAGAATTGCTATGGAAATTTATGTAAACGGTTCAAAAATTGATGCACATTTGGAAGACGAAAAAACAATAGGAGATGTTCTTAAAAGTTTTGAAGCTGAATGTGCACGGTCAAAAGCCACAACTGTAAATATAAAAATAGATGACCGGAATATTTCTCCTGATGAATTCGACAGAGTTATATTGCAGGAACTGGAAGAGAATACAAAAATTGAATTCACTGTTGTAAGCGAAGAAAATGTTGCCATGGCATTCAGAAAAAACCGCGATTTCTGTCTGAAAATGGCAGAAAAAATGAAGTTTCTGGCAGGGTACTTTCAAAGCGGCAACGATAAAGAAGCAAACGCCACAATAACAGAACTTGCAGACCTTATAGATGATATATGCCATTGTGCCAGCCTTTCCGCACTTTTTCCTGACAGGTTCGGAAATATGAGGGTTAAAGGCAAAACATTCAGCGAATTTTTTGAAGATTTTATGGAAGTCCTTAAAGATTTTGAAAATGCAATAGAATCAAAAGATACGGTTCTTATGGGAGATCTGGGAGAATACGAAATCAGCCCAAGACTGGAGCAGCTGGCAAAAACACTGGAGGTATAAATGAATTCTGGTTCGCCACTGGCAGCAAGATTAAACCTTGATGTTTTTTCTTTTTTTATAATTGTCCTTTTTATAGCTGCGGCTGTTTTTGTTCTTTGGATTTTTTCCAGACAA
>CAMAFU010000047.1 GCA_945833725.1 uncultured Treponema sp. | reverse complement strand
GAATAAAATCATCTCCTTCCCGGTCATTTTTCGGAAACATAAATTATTTAAAGGATGAATTAAAATCCCTTGTTTCATCTGGCTGGAAAATTACTGTTTTTGCGGATAATCCCAATCAGTCTTTAAGAATTAAAGAAATACTCAAAGATTTTGAACTTGAAATTCTGCCGCTTCCAATAAGTCAGGGGTTTTCCATTGAAGAAACAAAAACTCTTGTTATTCAGGAAAACGAAATATTCGGCAGAAGAAAGCGTGTACCAAAATCTTTAGGTCATGTAAAAAGTCAGGCCATAGAAACTTTCATAGATTTAAATGAAGGCGATTTTGTTGTTCATGCAAATTATGGAATAGGGCAGTTTAAAGGCATTCAGCGGGTAAAATCATCTGGAAACGAAAGAGACTACATAAAAATAGAATATGCAGATGAAGAATTTGTTTTTGTTCCTATAGAGCAGGTTAATCTTGTTCAAAGATACATTGGAAATGAAGGAAATAATCCGCGCCTGGATAAAATCGGTTCTAAATCCTGGGAAAACAGAAAATCAAGAGTAAAAAAGGCCGTTGAAGATCTGGCAGAAAAACTTATTGCTCTTTACAGCCGTCGGCAGGCTTCCAGAGGTTTTCCGTTCCCAAAAGACAATGAATGGCAGACAGCTTTTGAAGCAAGTTTCCCATACGAAGATACTCAGGATCAGTATTCGGTAAATCAGGAAATAAAAAAGGATATGGAAAAGCCTGTTCCTATGGATCGTCTTGTGTGCGGCGATGTTGGATTCGGAAAAACTGAACTGGCAATGCGGGCGGCATTTAAAGCTGTAATGGGCGGTAAACAAGTTGCATTTCTTGCTCCTACAACAATTCTTGCAGAACAGCATTATGAATCCTGTGTTGAGCGTTTTAAGAATTTTCCTGTAACAATATCCTGGCTAAGCCGTTTTGTTACTCCTGCAGAACAGAAAAAAACACTAAAAAAACTTGCAGACGGCGAAGTAGACATTCTTGTGGGGACACACCGCATTATACAAAAAGATGTAATATTTAAAGATTTAGGTCTTCTTATTATTGATGAAGAACAAAGGTTTGGTGTTAAAGACAAAGAAAAATTAAAGACTCTTAAAGCCAACATAGACTGTCTTGCACTTTCTGCAACACCAATTCCCCGAACTCTTCACATGAGTCTCCTTAAAATCCGTGATATGTCGCTTTTAACCACACCGCCACAGACAAGAAAACCTGTGGAAACAATTGTAGATGCCTACACCGACGATAAAGTTGTGCAGGCAATCAGAAGGGAAGTTGACAGGGGCGGGCAGGTTTTTTACCTTCACAACAGGGTCGAATCACTTGAAGAAACAAGACTCAAACTTGAACGGCTTTTACCGGAAATGACAATAGACTGTGCTCACGGTCAAATGTCCAGCGATGAACTGGATGATATTTTCCGGCGTTTTAAAATGGGCGGATTTCATGTGCTTGTGTCCACAACAATTATTGAAAATGGAATCGACATTCCCAATGTAAATACAATAATAATCGACAGAGCCGATATGTACGGAGTAAGTCAGCTTTACCAGCTGCGAGGGCGCGTTGGCAGAAGCGACAGAAAGGCTTATGCATATCTTTTGTATCCGGAAAACAAAGTTCTGTCAGAAGTTGCAATGAAGCGGCTTCAAGTAATAAGTGATTTTACCGAATTGGGCTCAGGATTTAAAATTGCCATGAAAGATATGGAAATCCGTGGTGCCGGAAATTTACTTGGAAAGGATCAAAGCGGCGATGTTTATTCTGTAGGGGTTGACCTTTATGTAAAATTATTGAATGAAGCCGTAGATCGCCTTATAAACCAAAAAGATTATCAAAGTCAGGCCGAAGTCCTTATGGAACTGGAATATTCTGGCTTTATACCAGACAGTTATGTTCATTCCATCCAGACAAAAATGGAAATTTACAAGAAAATTGCAGGAATTCAAACAAAAGATGAACTTGACAGAATGTATAATGAACTTGAAGACCGTTTTGGACCTATTCCAGATGAAGTATTCAGCCTTTTAAGTCTTGCGGAAGTAAAAATAATTGCCCGCCGGCTGGGAATAATTACGCTAAAAGAAAAAAAGGGTGAAATTTTTGTTGAATTTGGGAATACTAATTCATTGAATATAAATAAATTAATGGATTTAATACGACAGAATTCAGACAAAATCCGTCTGGACAGTCAGAAACCAAATCAAATTATCCTTTCTGCAGGAAAAATTGGTCTTAAAGAAAAAAGCGAATTTATTCGGGAAAAACTGGAAAAACTTGTTTAGAATTTTAAGGGGCTTCCGGCAGCAGAAGCTGCCGTCGGTTGTTCCAGGGTTTTGCTAACGCTCCATTGGGCAAAAGGGGCTGCACCCCTTTTGCCCAACAGCCTTCGGCTGCCCTTCCATAACCTAAGCCAAAAAAAAATGCCGGAGTTAAGGAACTTATTTCCTGTTTTCCGGCATATTATAGTTTTCAGGTCAATTTATTCTTATTACTCTGAAAAGCGGATTTTTTGCCATGCTTCCGTGTATTTGTCCAGATTTTCGCCTAAATCCTGTTTTAGTGTGCAGTTATTTGCTTTTTCCGGCTCATACATAGGTTTTCTTGTTACATAAGGAAGGGCATCAAGATTCACGATACATGGATAACGGAATTCGTCAATGAATACGGCATAATTTTCCGGTTCATGAATGAAATTTATGAATTCGCAAGCCAAGTCATAGTGAGGTGCATCTTTCAAAATAACCATGCTGTCAAGAGTTGCAGGACCGCCTTCTTCTGGAATAAAGAAATCAATTGTTTCATCCCAGCGGCTTTCGTCTACTTCGCCAAAAACAATTTCCGGGTATCCCTGACAAAGCCAGAAATCACCAGATGAAAAAGACTTTCCGAAACCTTCTGCGTCAAATTTGGAAAGGTTTGGCTTCCAGTCGTTTATTACAGTATTGCAGGCTTTTTCCAATTCACTGTCGTTTACGCTGTTAAGGTCAAAACCGTTAAAAACCAGAGAGCATCCTAAAACTTCCCGCATTTCGTCCATCATTGTTGCATGACCTTTAAACTGTGGATCAGAAAAAATGTCGTAATGTCGTGAATAATTGCTGTTCGTAACTTTAGTTTTGTTTACAATAATTCCAGTTGCACTGAAAGCATACGGAACAGAATATTTCATTTGTGGATCATAATCCATTTTTTCGATGATTACAGGATTAATTCTTTTTCTGTTTGTAAATTTGGACTGGTCTATTTCCCTTAACATTCCCTGTTTCATCATAATTGAAACAAAATCGTTTGAAGGAACAACAACATCGTAACCTTTTGCACCTGCTTTTATTTTTGCATACATTTCATCGCAGGTAGAATAACTGTCCAGTTTTACTTTGCAGTTGAACTGCTGTTCGAATTTTTTGAGAAGGGAATCTGGAGTGTAGTAAGTCCAGTTGTAAAGGTAGAGCGTTCTGTCGTCTTTTTTAGAACAGGACACAACGAAAAGAATGGAAAGGACTGAGCATGCAGTCAAAAGAATTTTTTTGAAGTTTTTCAATTTTAAACTCCTGATTTTTTTTTGTGGTTTACACCTCAATAATTTGGCATGTCTGCTTTTTTTAGTGCAGGCAGGCTTTAGTTTTTATACAATTCAGCGCTTCAACGAAGATAAAATGCGGAACGATTCTACCATTAAATTAAAATAAAATAAAGTCAGATTCCTGTTTTCTAAAAAAGCATACGGAGAACTGTTTTTTACTTTTTTTTAACATTTTCTTTTTTAATTTTTAATTTTAAAAGATGTATCTTTGACCTATCTTAATTTTAAGGACTTGCGTCCGGGAGTATCTATATGAAAAAAAATGTAAAAGTTTTTCTGTGCTGCACTTTAACACTGGCTGCCTTTTCTTCAGCTTTTGGGGCTGGAAAATGGAAGTCCCGCTCAAATATTAATGTTTTGAGCAGAGAGGAAGGTTCTGGTACCAGAGGTGCTTTTGTTGAACTTTTTGGTATTGAAAAGAAAAATGAACAGGGAAAAAAGGTTGATTATACAACTGATGAAGCCGCCATTACAAACTCTACAGCTGTAATGCTTACTTCTGTTTCTGGCGACAGGTATTCTATAGGTTATGTTTCTCTTGGTTCTTTAAACTCTTCTGTAAAAGCCGTAAAAATTGACGGTGTTGAACCTTCCGTTGCCAATATAAACGCCGGTTCATATAAGATTGCAAGGCCTTTTAATATCGCTGTAAAAGCAACACTTTCTCCAGTTGCAGAAGATTTTCTTAATTTCATTTTAAGCGAAAACGGCCAGAAAATTGTTGCTGCAAATAAATACATTCCTGTTCCTGCCGGTAAATTTGCAGGAAAAAATCCTGCAGGAAAAATAACTGTTGCTGGTTCTTCTTCTGTTTCACCTGTAATGGAAAAACTTATTGAAGGTTACAAAAAAATAAATCCTGCTGCAGATGTTGAACTTCAGACATCAGACAGTACAACTGGTGTAGCAAATGCAATAAACGGAAGCTGCGATTTGGGAATGGCCAGCCGTAATCTTAAGGAAAGTGAAAAATCAAAGGGCGTAAAAGAAATAACTATTGCTATTGATGGAATTGCAGTTATTGTAAACAAAGAAAATCCTGTATCAGAGCTTTCAAAAAGTCAGGTTGAATCCATATTTACAGGAAAAATTGAAAAATGGAATGAAATAAAATAGACATTCTTCTTCCATAGTTTAATGAGATAAAACTTAACGGTAACTGTCTGTTTTTTGGGCTTTCTTAAACTTGTTGTTTTGAGTAAAGCCCTTTTTCTGTTATTCTTCAGATAGTGAATTTTAGTTTTTTTTTAGATTTTCCATATATCCTTATCCAATATATGTTGCGTGGCATTGTAAGTTATTTTAAAATGAAAAAGTCAGCTGGATTTTTGTTGTTTTCCATGCTTTTTATTTTCTCCTCCTGTTCAACCTCAAAAATTCAAAACGAGCAGGGAAATATTCCTTCAGAAAATACACCTGTAAAAAAAGTAAAGCAAATAAAATACAACGAAGAAGATTTTAAAAAAGCCCGGGATAGCGGCGATTATTCTTCCTGTCTTGGAATGGTTTTAAACAAAACAAGAAGAAAAGCCGGTATAAAAGACAGCCTTGATATGGCAATGCTCTATTTTATAAATGGTGACTACGAAAAGGCCTCTGCCGTTTTTGAAAAAACAGATAATATGATGTATGACAACCTGACAAAAAGCATAACAAAAACAATAGCAAAAACGGTTGTCAACGAAAACTTAAAAGAATATACGGGAAATGTTTACGAGTACCTTTTAGTCAATACAATGAACTGCCTTTGCTTTTATATGCAGGGGGACTTAACAAGTGCCGTAAATCAGCTTACAAAACTTTCAGATTTAAAACTTCCTGAATACAGGCGGATGTACGGAGAAGTTGTAATAAACGGAAAAATGGATCCCTCTGCAGAAGAAGAATTTAACTCCAGCATAAAGTCCCTTTCGTCTTACAGCATAAATTCTTCCGTTTTTACTGCTGCAGCTCCCAAAAAACCTTCGGAAAAAGATGTTTATAAAGAATCTGCTCTTGCACGGTATTTGAGTCTTATTTTAAGGCAAGCTGATGGCGATAAAAGTCAGATAGATTCCGATGAAATGGTTTTAAAATCTCTTGTTAAAAATTTTGATGATGCTGACTGTCATATTCCTTCCAGAAAAGGCCGTCTGGATGTTCTTGCTCTTGCAGGTTTAATCGGAAAGCAGTCTTCAAGAGAATTGTATTTTCCGTCAAAATCCACTTTTTTCTATGTTCCCACAGGAACTTCCATGTACAGAATGCTTCCTGTTCAATTTAAATTTGTTCATCCTGTTTACGAAAAAAAATCTTTCGTTACGGGTGTTGATGTAGTGTTGAATAATGTCGGTACAAAAAAAACTATTGTAATAGAAAATTTCAATACCGATTTGGAAAAAGCTGTAAAACTTAAGGCATACAAAGAATACGGTTCCAGTATGACCCGCAGCATTACAAAAAAAGTCAGCGGAATTGTTGCTGGAATTGCAGGAATAAACGCAAGCTATGAAGGCCTTAGAAGACTTTCCAGAGGCAGCGTTTCGTACACTTTATCTTCTCTGGCGTTTAATGCACTGTGCGAATCAACAAAAGCCGGTCTTGCGGCCATTGATTTAACGGAAACGGCAGATATAAGACAGGGAGAGTTTTTCCCGGAAAGTGCAAATGCCGCAGGTTTTACAGTACCGGCTGGAGTATACAGCGGAAAGGTAATTTATCGTTTTGAAAACGGAACTAAAGTAGAAAAGAAATTTGAAGCGGAAGTAAGGGAAGGTAAGCCGACTCTTGTTGTTTCTTCCTGTTTTTAAATAGTTTGTAAAAATAAATTTTGCTGGAGGATTTTTATGAAATCAAAGTCTGTATTTGTAAGTTTATTGTTTTTTTCTTCACTTTTTTTCTTTTCCTGTTCTTCAACATCTGTAAAAAGGTATGATGCAAACGAAAGCGTAAAAGATTTAAGCGGATATTGGAACGATAATGATGTAAACCTTGTCTGCACATCTTTAATTGATTCGTGCATAAAATCAAAGCGCGTTGCAAATTTTAAGGCTTCCACAGGATGCACTCCTGTAGTTATTATTGGAACAATAAAAAATAAAAGCGTAGAAAGAATCGACACTTCAATTCTTTCAAAAAGATTTCAGAATGCAATAATCAACGATGGAACTTTGGAATTTGTTGCAGACGCATCTCAAAGGGAAGAACTTCGTGCAGAAAAATATGATCAGGCTGAAAATGCCTACGAAACTGCCAAATCAATTGGAAACGAAACTGCTGCCGATTTTATGCTTCAGGGAAGCGTTACCACAATTGTGGATACAGATGGCAGACAGCAGGTAAGGACATATCAGGTAGACATGCAGCTTGTTGATTTGGAAACAAATAAAATCATCTGGTCTGATCAAAACAATGATATAAAAAAATATATAAAAAAGAGTGCCGTTAAATTTTAAAGGAATTTTATGAAAAAAATTATTTCTGTCTTGTTTTGTATTTTTTCTCTCTGTTATGCATTTTCTGCAAAAAAAAGAATTCCCCAGTGGATAACTGTACCTTCCGCCGTTTATCCTTCAGAAACTTATATGAATGGAATTGGTTCCGGTGAAACAAGGGAAGTGGCAGAAGTTGAAGCAGTAAAGAACCTTGCACAGGTTTTTGGTCAAACTGTAAGGGCAGAAAGTACGGCTTCAAAAAAAATGGAACAGGCTGTTTCCGACGGGAAAGTTGTTTATTCTACTTCAGGAAATTTGCATCAGAATATTACAACAATTATTGACTCTGAAAATCTCATTGGAATAGAAATTGCCGAATACTTTTACAATTCATCAGAAAAAAAATGGTATGCCATTGCAATACTTCACAGAGAAAAAACATCATTGATTTATCTGGATATGATTCAAAAAAATGATGAAGCTGTGCGCAATGCCTTAAGGGAATCAGAAAAACATCCCGGTTCATTTTACGGCTATAGTGAAATATGCTTTGCACTGGAAATAGCCGAAGAAAACGACAGGCTTCTTAAAAATATGCAGGTTATTGATTTTGACAGGGCTGAATCTGTCAGACATACCATAATTTCTCTTCAAAATATACAGGCACTTCAAAAGAAATTTGCAGAAACCATTACGATTTTTGTGAACATACCGGGCGACATCGACAATAAAATAAAATCATCGTTTCAGAATTCCTTTTCAAAATACGGATTTAAAACATCATCATCAAAAAAGGAAAAGTATTGTCTTGAGGGCAGCTATTCATCGGAAATTTCCCAGAAGCAGAAGATTTTTTACTGCACTTACATTTTGAATCTGGAGTTTTTTGACAGCAGTACAAGAGAATCTTTGTTTGCAATAAATCTCAAGGGCAGGGAAGGTTCTTTTTCCGAAACTGATGCGAGAAACAGAACTTTCAGGGTACTGGAAAAAAATATAGAAACAGAATTCTCCAGGAATTTTGATTCATATATAAACAAGCAGACTTTTGACTAAAAAGTTGAAAGCAAAAAAATTAAGAGAGGTATAAAAATGAAAAAGAGAAGTTTTATTCTTGCACTGGCTGCATTGTGTTTTTTAAGCAGCTGTGGAACAACAAAAGTTACCGGTTCTGGAATTAAAGGCAAGGCTGCCAAAGTTCAAAAAAATTATGTAACGATTCTTGACTATCAGGGAGCTTCTTTTGGCTCAGAAATTCCTCAGTGGGTTGTGGAAATCGGAAACGGAAATTATTCAGCTGAATATCTTTCTCCTATTATGCCCGGCATTTCTGGAAAAAAGCCTTTTGTTGTAGTTGCAAGAGGCGATAATCTTGAATTTACAAAACAGTGGGCTGATTTAGTTGATGTTGAAAATCAAGTTGGCGATGAAATGCAAAGAATCGTGGGCAAAGCTGTTTCAGCATCTCAAACAGGCCGTTCAAAACAGACTGGCGATGTAAAAGATGCAACATTACTTGAACAGGAATTAAATATGTACAAGCAGGCTGTTTCCGCTGTTGAATTAAACGGATTGGAAAAAATTGCGTCATATTGGATTCAAAAGGAAGTAAAGCCTTCAAAATCATCAAAAGAATCGAAAGTTTACTATGAATATTATGCAGTCTGGGGAATGAATAAAAAACTGTATGACATTCAGATTCAGAATGCAATGAACAGCGTTGATGACAACACAGATGAAGGAAAGGCATTAAAAGAAACACTTTCCTTAAAATTGCAGAATATGATGATTACTTCAAACGATGAAGAACTCCTTTCTGAGGCAGAAGAAACTCTGTAAAACTCAGATGTTCAAATCTGTCTGACAGCCTGTTTTGTAACTGTCAGGCAGTATCTTTTTATTAGAATTTTTATTTGCAGTAAAATATGATTTTTTCTAAGAAATTTACAGTTTTTTTTGTTGTTTTCCTTTCCTCATTTTTTGTTTCTTTTGCAGAAACTGGTCATGATGATGATATTTTTAAAAATCAGAAAATAATTGAAGGCGATTTTTATAATATAGTTTTAGAACCATCAAAGGCAGAACTGCAAAATGAAAATTCAAAATTTTTTCAGGAACTTAAACAGAAAAAACTTGAAATTTTGCAGCACCTTGAATCCAGCAGGAAAAATCTTTCTTCTTCAAAAAAAAATATTACGGACTTAAAAGAAAAGCAACGGGAAATTCTTGAAAAAAGCAAAGCTTCTATAAAAAAATCTCCTGAAAAAAAGGAGAAAAAAAATCCTTCCCAAAAGCCGGAGCCTAAAACACCTCCTGCATCCATAAAAAAGGCAGAAAAAAAACTTCCTGTACAAACAGAAGAAAATCTCAATAAAGAAACAGAGAGCATCAACACCAGTACAATAGAGCAGACCGAAAAACAAATGGATGATTCTATCAATTCGAGAAAGAAATTCATTGACTGCGGAATGGATTTTAAAGGAATCGATTATGTTTGGGGTGGCAAAAGTCCTTCTCCAGGATTTGACTGTTCAGGTTTTGTAACTTATACGGCAAAAAAAAGCCTTAATATGGACATAAAGGGGAATGCTCAGGATATTTACAACCAGACAGAACCTGTTCCTTTAAGCGAAGCTCTGCCAGGCGATTTAATTTTTTTTAAAGGGAATTCCGATTCAAGAATAACTCATGTAGGAATTTACCTTGGCAAAAATCCAGGTGAAAATGATTTTGGAAAACAGAACTTATTTTTAAATGCAGCCAGT
>CAMAFU010000046.1 GCA_945833725.1 uncultured Treponema sp. | reverse complement strand
CATTTACCGTAAAGGCAATGGACTTAAGCGGAAACAAAAGTGCAGGAGTAACAAAAACTCTTACACCATCAATAATCGAAAAATCTCCGCTAGAAGTTACGCTTACACCAGATGTAACTGCAAAAACAAATAGCGATGTAACAGTAAGTGTAAGTGCCGTAACAGACAGCGCTTCTGCTGTAAAAAAGATTGCTTACAAAACGGGAACGGTTGCAGATGTCGCCGATGTACTGAACGGAACTGACATTACCGAAGCAAAAACCTTTACTGTAACGCAAAACGACTCATTCACAGTAGCAGCCGCAGACACAGCAGGAAGAAGGGAACTCAGGTGGATAACAGTAAGCAACATCGATAAAACTGCCCCTGCCGCCGTAACGGCTCTGGAAATCGGCTACGATTACGGAAAGAAAACCGTAACCATAAGCTGGAAAGACCCTGCCGACAGCGACTTTGCAAAGGCAGAAGTTACATACACCCTTGGAGATGCAGACGCCGTAACAGTACCAGTTGCAAAAGGCAAACAGACTTATGTAATTGAAGGTATTGAGCCTGATGTAAAGGTAACTGCTTCTGTAAAGGCTGTGGACGATGTAAATAACGAAAGTACAGCTGTAAATGCAGAAATTACGACGACAATGTCATTTGCCATAAGGAGCATAACCCTTAGCCGAGACCATGTAGAATACAAGAGCGGAAAACAGATTACCGCAACAATAAAAGGCGACAACTTTAACCTGCTTCCAACAGGAGAAGACGCTCTTACAGTAAAAGTATACGACGGCAGCACACTTGTAAGCTCATGTAACACAGTGGCAGATGTAAACACAGAAAACAATACCGCCACCGCCACATTTACATCCCCAGACGGCACAGACAGCACTACAGGAAAAACATACACCGTAGAAACAGTTGTAAATGTAGAAAAACAGGGAGTAAACACGACATTCCGCGTTTCAAGCAAGCCTAGCATTAAAAGTTTTTACATCTACGATGCAAACAACTCTCAGGTTTCTGCAATTCCTGTAAGCGATGTAACTGCCCAAACAACAGTAAAAGCAACCATAAAGGCATACAACTTCGACATTGCAGACGAAATAAAACTTGCCTTCTTTGATTCCACAGGAAACGAAGTTTTAGGTGCATCAAAAATTGTAACAGAAGAAGACTTTGTCTTTACAAACACTACAAGTTACGAAACATTCAGCGTAAATGTGCCTGTACCGCAGGAAGAAGGAGTTTACACCCTTAAGGCAATGTGGGATGGAACTGTAATTTCATATTCATCTTACAAAACATTGCAGATATACGGAGTACCGAAGTTTACTTCGTTTACAATTCCAAACGCTGGAATAGCTGCAAACGGAACACAGCTTACAGCAACATTCAGAGGTAAAAACTTTGCAGCACCAGATGTTGATGTTTCATTATTTAAGGCAACCTGCGACAGTAAAAAAACAATTACAGCAGATTCTTCTGTAACAGTAACAAACGACACAACTGCAACCGTACTTCTTACAATACCAGATACAGCAGGAACATATACCGTAACATTATCATACGGTAGTGAATCCATAACGGCAGACTTTGTGGTAAAAGATACCAGTACTTATTCTGTAGGCGATGTAATGCTTAGCGACGGCACAAAGGTTGATTATGCAGAAAGCCAGACATTTACAGAGGAGCAAAAAGCCAAAGCCGTAGCTGTAATATTTGGCTTTAGGAACGGTGTGCCTCTGGGAGTAGGTTTGAATAACAGCAAATCCGGAACAAACAGCGGCTCCAAAGTTTGGGCACCAAGCGGAACTACAGGATACAACACAAAGTTTACGGATATAATATGTACGCCAAGCACAACAGGAAGCGGAGCGGCAGCTACTGCAACATTTACAGGAGACACCGACGGAAGCGACAACTGGGAATACATCTGCGCTGTAGACCCGGAAGGCACAAAAGCCCCTGCCGCAAACTATCCTGCCTTTAACTATGTGCTGGAGTATGCATCTACATTCAGCCTGCCGGAAGAATATAAAGACGGCTGGTACATGCCGAGCATAGCGGAGCTTGCAGACCTGTATAGAAACAAAACAGTTGTAAACAGTGTTCTTAGTGCAATTGGCGGCACACAGATATATAGTAGTTACTATTGGTCGTCGTCCCAGTACTCTTCCTACTATGATTACGCGTGGATGTTGGATTTCAGCGACGGCTACCTCTACAGCAACTACAAGTACTACAGCAAAGGTGTGTGTTGTGTGCGCGCTTTTTAGCTATTTAACAATTTAACTATTTATTTGACAAGCGTGGTGAAAAATAAAGCACTGGCTTGCAGAACAAATAAACGGACGCCGCCGTAAGGCGGCAAAATTTTGGCGGATCTGCCCGCAAGGGCAGTATAATATGCTGGAATTTGCAGGGTAAGCGGCATAAGACCTAGCCTTGCAGAGCGGGCAGGCTTTTTGCATAAAAGGACAGTACACTGAAATATTTTTCAGTCTAAAAAGCTGACAGCCGGTTCTGGCTGTAACAGGGTAAGGAAAGGCAGAGTTTTCTGCTTTTCCTTAAAGTTACTGTATAAAGTCCTTTCGGTGTGTTGCCGGAAGGACAGGTTACTATTGGTCGTCGTCCCAGTACTCTTCCAACTATAATAACGCGTGGAAATTGAATTTCAGCGACGGCAACCTCAACAACAACAACAAGAACAACAACAATTATGTGTGTTGTGTGCGCGCTTCTGTGCAAAAGCCGGCGGAAATTCCCTGTGTTCTGCAATGAAGGTGGGGATTTCCGCATTTTTTTTATTTTAAAAATTTTTTATGGCACTGTATTATGATTTACCAGTCTTTAAGGAAGTTTATCAGATGACCTTGAAGATTTTTCAGTATACATCTAATTTTCCAAGGGAATATAAATTTACTTTGGGGCAGGATTTAAAAAGGGACTGCATTGTGCTTGTGCGTTACATTTACCGTGAAAACAAAACGAAGGAAAAAACAGTGTATCTGGAGCAGTTTTTGGACAGTTTTGAAATAGTAAAGCTTGAAATAAGACTCTGCCGGGATCTGCACCTTTTGACCATAAAGCAGCAGGCTTCCCTGGTGGAAAACCTTGACTCCATCGGAAAGCAGATTACAGCATGGCGAAATGCCGCAAAAGAAAAAAAATAATCATGAAATTGGAAACTCCATTTAAAGACCTTACATTAGAAGAAGTATTTGAAGCCTATTTTGAATGTCGGAAAACAAAGCGTTATTCCAGCGGTGCCATGCAGTTTGAAACCGATTACGAAAATCAGCTTGTAAAGCTTTACAACGAATTAAAAAAAAATTCCTGGAAACCCGGTAAATCCACCTGCTTTACAGTTACAAAACCTGTCCGCCGGGAAATTTTTGCCGCCCCATTCCGGGATAGAATCGTTCATCACATTTTAATACGCAGGCTCAATCCTTTTTTTGAACGGCATTTTATTTTTGACAGTTATGCCTGCAGAAAACAAAAAGGAACTCATGCCGCCATAAAAAGACTGGAACATTTTACAAGGAGCGAAAGTAAAAATGGAAAGGAAGAATGTTATGTTTTAAAGCTTGATATAAAAGGCTTTTTTATGAACATAAACAGAAATCTTTTGTGGAAACGACTTGAAAACTTTATAGACAATATAGAATTTGAGTTTTCTTTTGATAGTCTTCCCCAAAAAAAGAATGTTGAGTTTGTAAAATATCTTTGCAGACAGATAATTTTTAACGACTGCACGAAAGACTGCATGATCCGCTCCCCAAAAAGCGAATGGAAAAAACTTCCCAAAGACAAGAGCCTTTTTACCGCAAAAAAACACTGCGGCCTTCCAATCGGAAATTTAACCAGCCAGGTTTTTGCAAATTTCTATCTTTCCGAATTAGACCACTACATTAAACATTCATTAAAAATAAAAAACTATGTACGGTATGTCGATGATTTTGCAATCGTCCACAAAGACAGGGAGTTTTTAAAGAAAATAATTCCCAAAATACGCACATTTCTTTCCGAAAAACTTTTTCTAACCCTTCATCCCTGTAAAGTTTATCTCCAGAGTGCACAAAAAGGCGTCCATCTTACAGGGTGCTTTGTACGCATTTCCCATACAGTCTGCAACCGGCGCGTAAAAAACAATTTTGTCGCCGTCCTTAAAAAATACAGCGCTGGTGCCCTAAAAAGAAAGCCTGCAAAAGCAGAAATAAACCAGATGAGGGCAAGCTTGAACTCCTACCTGGGAATTTTTCAGCACTACAGAACCTGGCATTTTAGATGCGCACAGCTCAAGCGGTATATGATTCCTCATTTGAAAAAACACTTTTCCGTAACGGTTGAGTGTAAAAAGGTGTCGGTAAAGGCAAAGTGAGGGTGGGACGCTTTCTGCTGCGGACGGATGGTTTTATCGTTTTTCGTGCATTTTTGGTTGCATTTTTAGCGGGTTTTTCTTTAGTAAAATGGTGAAAAAATTTAAAAAAATTAAAGTCTTTTAACGGAAAATTTATTTTCCATATTGAATTTTTTTTGGAGGACTCAAATGAAAAAAGCTTTGGGTGCAGCTGTGCCTTGAGTTTCCAGGGCATTTTCCTTTTTTTACCTGTCTTTTTATACTTGCCTGCCTCTGATAAGTTCTGTGTGCTCATATTGATTTTTATTAAAAAAGAGAATAAATTTTTTACAGTTTATATGGGGTGCTGATGGAATCGGCTGAGATAAGGTTTATGAACCTTGACCTGGAACCTGATTTGGATAATGCCAACGTAGGGATATGATTCTGTTTTATTCAATGGAACATGTTTTTTTGGCATGTTCTTTTTTTTTGAGGTTGTTATGGTTACTTTAAACGGAAAACAAATTCAACTTCCACAAAAAAAACTGCTGCTGGAGTTTCTTAAAGAAGAGGGCTTTAACCTTGAACGGATTGTTGTGGAATTTAACGGCAACATTCTGCCTAAAAAAGAATGGTCCAATACATGGGTTTTTGAAGATGCCTCTATAGAAGTTTTAAGTTTTGTTGGTGGAGGCTGATAAAATGTTTATAAAACTTAATGGAAAACCGTATGACACGAAGGCTTCTTCTTTGGACGGGCTTAAAAAAGAAATTTACGAAATAAATTTTATTTCTCCGTCCTGTGCAGAAGAATTTGTGTGGATTGCAGATGGTTTTCAGACAAACGAAAATGTTGCGCTGTCGGAAGATTCTTCTGTTTTTTTTATTGAAAAAGGCGCAATTCCTCCGAAAGATGAACTGGAAGCTATGATGGCCGCCCGCCATACGCCGAAAGTTCACGAAAAATTAAAAAAATCCAGGGTTGCTGTTGCAGGACTTGGCGGTTTGGGCTCGAATATTGCCGTAATGCTTGCCAGAGTTGGCGTGGGAACAATTCATCTTATTGATTTTGATGTAGTTGAACCTAGCAATCTTAACAGGCAGCAGTATTTTATTTCTCATTTGGGAATGAAAAAGACTGAGGCACTAAAACAGCTCCTTTCCCAGATAAATCCGTATATAAATGTTATTACGGACGATTGCCGTGTTACTGCGGAAAACTGCGGAGAGCTTTTTAAGGATGATGCGATTGTGTGCGAGGCATTTGACCGGCCGGAAGCAAAGGCTGTTCTTGCTGAAAACCTTTTGTCTTTGTTCCCGGAAAAAATACTTGTGGCTGCTTCTGGAATGGCCGGTTTTGGAGATTCAAACCTTATTAAAACAGAAAAAATCGGAAAGAATTTTTATATTTGTGGCGACAGGGTGAGTTCGGCAATGGTTGGCAGAGGGTTAATGGCTCCCCGGGTTACTATATGTGCAGCACATCAGGCTAACCTTGTTCTGGAACTTTTGTGCGGACAGAAAAATTAGTTTTAAGGAGATTCAGTGTATCCATAGATGGACTGCTGAAAAAAAATTATGAACAGAATTGATGAAAAAAATGATTGCTGGAGTTTGGGAAATCATGTTTTTACTTCCAGATTTATTCTTGGCTCTGGAAAATACAACCTTAATCTTATACAGGCTGCTGTAGAAAATGCCGGTGCCCAGATTATTACTCTTGCTTTACGAAGGGCAAACACAAGGGAAAGTGAAAATATTCTGGATTTTATTCCCAAAGGTATTACGCTTTTGCCTAATACTTCTGGGGCAAGAAATGCTGATGAAGCTGTTCGTATTGCCCGGCTTGCCAGAGAAATGGGCTGCGGCGATTTTGTAAAAATTGAAATAATGCATGATTCTAAATATCTTCTGCCAGATAATTACGAAACTGTTAAGGCTACGGAAATTCTTGCAAAAGAGGGTTTTATTGTAATGCCGTATATGTTCCCTGATTTAAATGCTGCAAGGGATCTTGTTAATGCCGGTGCTGCTTGTGTAATGCCTTTAGCTTCTCCTATTGGTTCTAATAAAGGTCTTTGTGCCGGAGATTTTATTCAAATTCTTATTGATGAAATTGATTTACCTGTAATTGTTGACGCGGGAATTGGAAAGCCTTCCCAGGCTGCACGAGCCATGGAAATGGGGGCTGCGGCTGTAATGGCCAATACTGCTATTGCAACGGCAGATAACATTCCCCTTATGGCAGAAGCATTTAAAAATGCCATAGAAGCCGGCCGCAAAGGGTTTCTTGCAGGAATGGGCCGCGTTATTGAACGGGGTGCCAGTGCCTCAGACCCTCTGACCGGTTTTTTGCGTTAAGGATAGTGGGAGAAATGCTTCGGGCCTTGTTAGCCCTACGCGTTAAGGATAGGAGCACTGCCGGAGGCATTCCGTAGCTTTGCGGAGGAATGGAGCGCTGGGCGCGGAAGTGCGGATAGCCTGACCCCGAAGCTATGCGCAGGGGGAACGCCCAAATTTTTTTTATAAGAGAACGAAGATGGATAAGGAATTTTTTATTGACAGACCTGATTTAAGTGAAGAAGCAAGGAAAAAAAAGTATCTTTTGGAAAACGATCCTTCGTGCAGGTCTGATCCTATGGAATATATGGACGGTATGGAAAAAATTGACTCCAATATCTGTGAACTTGTAATGAAGGAAGTTAATTCCTACGACTGGAATGTATATACCGGCTCTGATGTGGAAAATGCTTTGGCGCGGGAAACTTGTACTATAGAAGATTTTAAAGCCCTTCTTTCGCCGGCAGCTCTTCCTTATCTTGAAAAAATGGCTGTTCGGGCTCAAGGGGAAACTCGCCGTCATTTTGGCAAAAGTGTTTATCTTTTTACGCCGCTTTATATTGCCAATTACTGCGAAAATTATTGTGTTTACTGTGGTTTTAACTGTTACAACAACATTCACCGTAAAAAACTTTCAACTTCAGAAATGGAAAAGGAAATGGAAGTTATTGCAAAAAGCGGAATTGAAGAAATTCTTATGCTTACTGGGGAATCCCGGGCTATGAGCAGCGTGGAATATATAGGTGATGCGTGCAGGCTGGCAAAAAAATATTTCAGGAACATTGGTCTGGAAATTTATCCTGTAAACACCGATGAATATGCCTATCTTCATCAGTGCGGTGCTGATTACATTACTGTTTTTCAGGAAACTTACAATGTAGAAAAATACGAAACCCTTCATCTTATGGGGCATAAAAGAGTCTGGCCGTATCGTTTTGATTCTCAGGAGCGGGCTTTGCGGGGCGGTATGAGGGGCGTGGGTTTTTCTGCTCTTTTAGGACTTGATGATTTTCATAAAGACGCTTTGGCTACGGCTCTTCATGTTTATTATCTTCAGAGAAAATATCCTCATGCAGAAATGTCTCTTTCTTGTCCGCGGTTAAGGCCCATTGTAAATAACGATAAAATAAATCCGAGGGATGTTCACGAAAAACAGTTGTGCCAGATTTTGTGTGCTTACAGAATTTTTCTGCCTTTTGCCGGAATTACCGTGTCGTCTAGGGAAACTGCTCAGTTCCGAGACGGAATTATAAATATTGCTGCTACGAAAATTTCTGCCGGCGTAAGTACGGGAATTGGAGATCATGAACAGAAGTACAGCGAAAAAAAAGGCCGGGACGAAAATGCCGGAGACGAACAGTTTGAAATTGCCGATTCAAGAAGTTTTTCTGAAATTTACGATGCAATAAGGGCACAGGGGTTGCAGCCTGTCCTTAACGAATATATTTATGTTTAGCAGGTGTTTTTAATAATATTTTCAGCAGGTTGAATTTATGTTTTGTTTTAGTGAAAAAACAGTTGCCGTAACAAACAGGCAGCTTGCAGGAAACGATTTTTTTAACCGGATTGATTTTTTATGCCGCTCTAGTGTAAAAAGCATTATACTCCGGGAAAAAGACCTGCCGGAAAATGAATATTTTTTTCTTGCTCAAAAAGTTCTTGCCATTGGAGAAAAATATGGCAAAAAAATAATCCTCCACAATTTTGCAGGTGTGGCAGAAAAATTAAAATGCAGGTACATTCATTTGCCTTTTTCTGTTTTTAAGGAAACTTTTCCAGAGAAAAATGATTTTTTTGATGAAAGGGGGACTTCCGTTCACAGTGTAAAAGAAGCTCTGGAGGCAGAAAAACTGGGGGCAACTTATGTTACTTTCGGTCATGTTTTTTCTACGGAATGTAAAAAAGGCCTTGAACCGCGGGGACTGAACTGTTTAAGGGAAGTTTGTAATTCCGTAAAAATTCCTGTTTTTGCTATTGGGGGAATTACAGAAGAAAATTTAAATTCTGTTTTTGAATATGGGGCAGATGCGGCCTGCGTAATGTCTTTGGCTATGGTGCAGAAATAAAAGAGGAAAAACGGAAAAAGAAGGAATTTGCCTTGTAGAAAATTGTGATTTTAGCCGATAATGTGATATGGCTGATTTAAATTTTTTACAACGGCTTGTGGAAGCAATAGAAAAAAAGACTAATTGGTTCGATGAGCGGGCTTTGCCAGATGTGCTGGAGCAGTACAGGCTTCTCCATTCATGCGTAAAAAACGTTATGGAATTCCTCCTTAAAAAGTCTCTTATTACTCCAGATCCATACAAAAACGAAAAGAAAATTTCCGACATTAAGCCTCCTGAAAACACTCAATTTTCTGATGCAGAGCGTTCTGTTATAATGGGAACTCGTCTTTCGGATTACGACAGTACGCTGGATTTTCTCTGCAACTACTATAAATTTTCCATTTCAAACCTTCAGCTTCAGGAAATACGGAAACTTATTGATTTAAATAATTCCATAGCATGGAATTCCTTTTCTGCAAATTCAAATAATGTAAATACCCGTGTTCTTGCTACTCTTGTTTTATCGGCAAAGCAGAATTGTGAAGCCATTACAGCAAGCATGGTTACAGACAGCGTTTCTAAGGCTGGAAAGGCCCTTGTAGAAATAAATAAAGTCCTTCGCTCCATAACGGATTTTCAGAGGGAAGTTTACAAATGCAACATTAGAAAAAATATTTTTGAGCATCCGTCTTTTAATAAAGAAAAAGCTGATTCTTCTCCTCAGGAAGAACTTGCCCAGATAAAAAAACTTTTTACTCAGGTGATGGGGAAAATCCCTTTTTACAGCGAATTAATCGACGAAATAATTAACGAAGACCACGCAGACAACAAGGTTCAGCTTCAGAATGCCTTGTTGGAAAAACTTGCCGTAGAAACAAAAGAAGACAGCAAAAAGGAAGAAACAATAAATACAAAAGAAATTCTTCTTGCGGCTGTGCGGGGATTCGGTGCAATGAGTGCCCAAATTTCTTTGGCAAAGGAAAAAATTCAGGAAAATCACAATGTTTTGGAAGAAGAGCATAATTCCTTTATGGAAAAATTAAAAAAAATTTTCCGAAAGGCCTT
>CAMAFU010000045.1 GCA_945833725.1 uncultured Treponema sp. | reverse complement strand
GGTTTTGCACTGAACAGTCGCGACTGGAAGCCCCTGGTTAAAATTATATTTTTTAATGCGGAACTCCTGCAGGTGTGTCCTTGCCGCAGGAAAAAATAAATAAAACCTATTGAGTAAAGACCTTATTATTTGATACAATATACTAACGAGCCGGAGTGGTGGAATGGTAGACACGAAAGACTCAAAATCTTTTGCAGGCAACTGTGTAAGAGTTCAAGTCTCTTCTCCGGTATTTATATGTCTTAAATTTGCTTAACAGGCATGTTTAAGGCATTTTTTTTATCCTCCCGCCGAAAAAATTTCCAGAGGTTTTGGAGTTTTCCTAAAATCAACGGCTTCCATTAAATCTTCAATTTCAATTTTTTCTTTTCCTTTCATGTCTGCTATGGTTCTTGCAATTTTTTTACATCCTGCAACAGCCCTCTGGCTGAATTCGTTTTTTTTACTTTGATTTTCAAGGAAATTCCGGGCTTTTTCATCAAGAACACAGATTTCTCCAATTTCCTGCTGGGACAGAAAAGCATTTTTTTTGCCTCGTCTGCGCTGAATTTTTGTTGCAGTTGCTATTTGAACCCTAAGTTCCTGTGTAGAAAGCGGCTGTTTTGCCGTGTTTAAGTTTTCCGGTACTGCCTGAACTTCGATTCTTATATCTATTCTGTCTAAAAGCGGACCGCAGAATTTTTTCCAGTAAAGTTCTATGGAACGCATGCTGCAAAGACAAATTTTTGTGGGATTGCCATAATTTCCGCAGGGACACGGATTTGTAGCCATAAGGAGCTGAAATCTTGCAGGGTATACAGTTGAGCGTCCGGCGCGGCTTAAAGTAATTGAACCTGTTTCCAGAGGCACACGGAGCATCTGTAAAACACTGGTTTTAAACTCTGCGGCTTCGTCCAGAAAAAGAACACCGTTGTGGGCAAGAGACAGTTCTCCCGGACGGCAGTTTGTTCCGCCACCGCATATTCCTTCAATGGAAGCCGTTTGATGAGGCATCCGAAAATCTCCCTGTTTACCAATAGATTTTTTTGAAACAGTTAATCCTGCTATTGAGTGAATTCGTGTAACGCTTTGGGCTTCCTGTTCTGTAAGAAGGGGAAGAAGTGCCGGAAACTTTTGGATTGAAAGGGTTTTTCCGCATCCAGGAGGACCAAATGCAAGGAGGTTATGAGTTCCTGCCGCAGCAATCTGTAACCCACGGATAAGTTTTTCCTGTCCTTTTACAAGGCTAAATTCCTGTTCGGGAGAAAAATCTGGAAACAAAACCTGTTCCTGAATGTTTGCAGACGAAATTTCCTGTTTTTCGGTGAACCATTCTTTGTGCTGTAAAGCCATAAAACTTTGAACAAGATTTTCTGCCGGGTAAACTTTCATGCCGGATACATCTTTTGCTTCTTCTTCGTTTTCCATGGGAACAATACAGTAACAGATTCCAGCTTCTACAGCAGTTGCGGCAGCAGCATGAACACCTCTAACACCCCTTAATTGGCCGGAAAGTTCCAGTTCACCCATAATTAAAATAGAATCGTTTTCAGTTTTTTGTCTGTAAGATTCATCTTCCTTTTTTTGTGCATCCAGCACTGCAAGAGCAAGAGCCAGATCAAAACCCGCACCTTCTTTTTTTAAGTCAGCGGGAGAAAGGCTTATTAAAACCCGTTCCAGAGGAAATTCAAACCCGGAATTCCTTATGGCAGAACGCATCCGTTCACGGCTTTCTTTTACAGCACCATCAGCAAGACCTACAACATCAACAGCCGGAATTCCCCTTCTTAGGTCAACTTCTACAGTAACAAGAGAACCTTCATAACCAAAAGGTGAAAAAGAAAAAATATTCATAAAAACTCCCACACAGGCGAAAAAATATAATTCAATGCCTGCATAAAAAAATTAAAAATAAGTTTTAGCAACGCCCAATCCCCGAATCCTTGCCACGGTTTAAAAATCAAATACTCGAAATTGAGTCCTATAAGAATATTTCCCTCAAAATACAAAAACCGGCAAAAAGTAAAAATAAAATTATGTTATATTTTTCCTTAACTTGTGTACCGTCTGAATGGTATCTGATACGGCTTTCCTCTTTCTCTGGACAGTGCAAGTTTCAATATAAGCCTGAAAATGTTGACGATAAATTCATAAGGTTTTAATTTTTTTTCTTGCTAAATAAACTTTTTTTTCGTATAGTATAAATATGGCTGAAAAATGTTTTACGGTTCTCGATTTACTCGATATGGATTTAAAGGGGCATAATGCCCTTAATTTGTGCTGTATCGCAGGCAGAAAGGGGCTTACAAGAACTATTACCGTACCAAATATCAACAGACCGGGGCTTGAACTTTCCGGTTTTTACGATTCATTTGCATACGATAGGGTTCAGCTTTTTGGAAGGGGCGAAACTGCATATTTAAACAAGCTTCACAGCGAAAATAACACTGTTACTGTCGAAAAACTTTTTTCATATCATATTCCCTGTGTTGTTTTTACGCACAGTCTTTCTCCCGATTCTGATTTTATCGAAATTGCAGAAAAAAGCGGCTGTGCAATTCTCCAGACCGATTTGGAATCCTCGGAGTTTTCAACAAGGCTGTTACGAATTTTTTCAAATATTTTTGCACCTAAAAAAACACTGCATGGTGTTCTTGTAGAAGTTTATGGAATCGGCATTCTTCTTACCGGGCATTCTGGTGTAGGAAAATCCGAATGTGCACTGGAACTGGTTGAACGGGGACATCGTCTTGTTGCCGATGACATTGTGGAAATCCGCTGTGTAAACGGAAATACTATTTTGGGGCAGGGTGTCAATAATTTTATAAGCCATCACATGGAAATCCGCGGACTTGGAATTATAAATGTTTCTCAGCTGTATGGTGTTGGTTCAATCAGGGATCAAAAAGAAGTTCAGCTTATCATTAAACTTGAAGAGTGGGATTCAAATAAAATTTACGATAGAATAGGTACGGATCAGTCCAGTTCTGAACTTTTGGGGGTAAAAGTCCCTGCAATAGAAATTCCAGTTCGTCCGGGGCGTAATCTTCCAATCATTATTGAAGCCGCTGCAATGAATGAAAGGCTTAAAAAAATGGGTTATAATTCTGCAAGGGATTTTAATCAAAATATTCTAAAATGGCTGGAGTCTGGGGATGCTCAGGCTGCTTATTACGGTAGTGATGATTCTTATTAAAATATAAAAGGAATGTGAGGTTTATTATGACAGAAAAAAATCTGATAGTGCGGAATCGTGCAGGAATTCATGCAAGGCCCGCTGCCCTTATTGCCCAGACAGCAACTAAGTTTGCCTGCGAAGTAATAATGATAAAAGATGATGCAGAAGTTAATGCAAAATCTATTATGGGTGTCATAACTATGGCTGCAGGTTACAACACAAGCATCACCCTTAGAACAAGCGGTCCCGATGAAGTGGAGTGTGCAGACGCAATAGCTCAGCTTTTTGAAAACAAATTTGAAGAGGAGTAAAAATTATGAGACAGATCACCGACAGACAGCAGGAAGTTTTAAATTTCATTTCATATTCTACAAAAACAAATTCCTACCCTCCCACTGTAAGAGAAATAAGCGACCACTTTAATATTTCCATACGGGCAGTTCAGGATCATATTGCCGCACTGCAGAAAAAGGGCTTTATTTCCATTAAGCCAAAAAGTTCCAGATCAATAAAAGTCCTTCAGGAATCCAGTTCATTTCAGGAAGAACCTGAAACTTTCATTGGTAAAGTTCCTGTTTTAGGAACAGTCGCCGCAGGAAAACCTCTTCTTTCCGAAGAAAATCTTGATGGCTACATTAATTTAACGGAACCTTTCGTAAGACCTGGAAAAAGTTATTTTGCCCTTAGAGTCAGGGGTACCAGCATGATAAACGCAGGTATTCTTGAAGGCGATCTGGCTATAATTGAACAGGCATCTACAGCTGTAGACGGTCAGATTATTGTTGCAGTAATTGATGATGCCATTACATTAAAAAGGTATTACAAGGAATCAGGAAGGGTAAAACTTCAGCCAGAAAATCCTGCATTTCAGCCAATATATTGTACAGACCTTAGAATCGTTGGAATTCTTTCGAACATTGTACGCACTTATTAGTTTTTGAATATGTCTGCTATGTCTGCACCAATTTATTTATACACCGGTCCTGAAGCCGGTCAAAAAAATGAACATATTGCCGCTCAAAAAGAAGAACTCAAAAAAAAATACGGTTCCAGCGATGATTATACATATTACGGTACAGACCTGCAGATGCCGGAAGTTTTGGCACAACTTATGACAGATTCTCTTTTTATTCCGGCAACAAGTGTGGTAATTAGAAATGCAGAATTCATAAAAGACAAAAAAGATATAGATGCCATTGCGTCTTGGGTTAATTCTTTTGAAAAAAACAAAAAAGACTCAACAATTTTAATTCTTGTTTCTGATGAATTAAAAGTTGATTCAAAACTCGAAAAACTTGTTCCGCCGGCAAACAAAAAAGTTTTTTGGGAAATGTTTGAAGACCGTAAAGAACAGTGGCTTATGGATTTTTTCAAAAAAAACGGCTATTCCATACAAATAGATGCTGTATCGTTAATTCTCGAAATGGTTCAAAACAATACAGAATCGCTAAAAAATGAATGTAGTCGTTTTTTTATGTGCCTTCCGGCAGGGCACTGCATTACAGAAACAGATGTGGAGCAAATTCTTTCTCATAACCGCGAGGAGTCAGCTTTTTCTCTTTTTGATGCCATGCTGGAAGATTTTAATCCTCAGAAGAAATTTGAAAACTGTCTTTCAATACTTCAAAAACTAAAGCTTTCTTCTTCCAGAGAAAGTGAACTGTCAGGCACGGTAATTTCAGGTTTGTCGTATTGTTTCAGGAAAGTCGCCTTATGGCAAATGCTTCATCAGCAGAATGCAAAGCCTTCCGACCAGGAATTAAAGGCGGCTGGTTTTTCATCAAAAACTTTTCAAAAACAGTATTCAAAAGCTGCCAGAGTTTGGACTCCCGGGCAGGTTGCTGCCATAGAAGCCGTTCTTGCTAAAACAGATGTAGAAATACGCTCCTCTGGCAATGTTTTTCAGTTTACTCTTCTTGTTTTGATGATATACGAAATTGTTGTAAAAAAAGGTGCGTACTGTGCAAAATACGAAACGGCACTTTAAGGCAGAAGGGTAAAACTAATCAATTTCTATTGAATTAAGAAGTTCCCTTAGAGCTTTAAGTTCTTCTGCTGTAAGGGTAATGCCCTTGCCCATTTTTTCGTGTTCTGGAGCCCAGCTTCGTATATCGTATTTTGCAGGCCTTCCAGACCAGCTTATTTTATTAAGCTCTGTTGTCCAGCCTGATTTTGAAGTGGAAAAACTTCCAAGCTGTTTTGTAATTTCATAAGAAAAAGAGTCAGACATAAAAACCTCCTCGTGTTAGTGGCAGCATATGGATGGCGAAACACACCTGAAACAATTATAAATCACTTTTTCTTTTGTGTGAATTTTTTTATCTTGTGCCTGATTATTGCCCATATTCAATATCTAAATTATAATAACTTTGTTATTTATGTGGAAAAACCATGTTTTTCTGTAACAAATTATCGGTCAGTTAATTTTATATCAAATATTCTTTTATGAATCATGTTGATATACTTAATCAACTAAAATCATAAAATACCGATATAAAAAAAGGTTGCCTATTCAGGCAGAGGGTGGGTAGTATTATAACCCGATGTTCTGAGTACGGCTGTTGAGTGTCTGCGTTGCAGGCAGATATTTGCAGTCGGAATAATTTTCGACTGTTTTATTGAGGGGGTAGTACAAACCCTCAAAACGGCGAAGTCAAGGCTTTAAGCGTTAGCGTGCCTTGACTCGACGTATTACATTGATTTTTCTCTCATTTTATCTTAATGGAGCTGGGTAAAAATTATCGCTGTTTGCTTTGCAGACTTACTCTTGCTGTCCATGACTCGCTGCTAACGCAGTGTTTTTTAAGGAGTGTAAAATGAAAAAAACTCTTATTGCGTTTGGATGTCTTTTAACGGCAATTTTTATGATTTCCTGCGGTTCAACACCGGAGCCAGAACCAGAGCCGGAAGTAAAAGATATTGTAGAAGAAGTAAAAGAAGAGCCTCGTGTCGAAGTTCCAGAGCCGGAAGTTGAGCCAGACTTTTCGGAAGAAAATTCTAAACTTGTTTTGACAGTTGAAGCTGCCAGGCAAAAAGCATTGTCGGCTGGTGCGGATACAATATTCCCGGAAATTTTCAATGGTGCCGAAAGTGAATTTTCTGCCCTTAAAAACGAAATTCAATCTTCACCAAAAGCAGATTATTCTCAAAAACTTAATGAACTTTCTGCAAAATATGAATCTCTTGCTGTAGCTTGTAATGCACAGGTTTTACGGGAAAAGGCAGATAAATTTTCTCTTTCCGAGGGAAATAAACAGGCATACGAACAGGGTGTAAAAGCTTTGGAAGAATATTCTTCTTTGGGTGCCGGTGCTTCTGGATCGGTTTTGCTTGAAAAGGCAAAAGCTGCATTTGATTCTATGAGCGATGTTGTTAATAACGGCCTTAAGGCAAATGCTGCTAGAGAAAGACAGAAGGCTTTGGACGCAAAAAAAGATGCCGACAAGGTTAAAGCTGGCGTTGCAAAAAAAGAAGAGTATGTAAAAGCCTCCGAAACATTTAAAAAAGCAGATTCTTCTTATGTTACAGGAAACATAGAAGGTGCTTACAGCGGATATAAAGAATCCAAAGAAATTTTTAATCAGCTTTACGAAACAATTTATGCAAAACGGGCTGCAGCTCAGGCATTGATAGATGCTGCAAAACAAAAGGTTAACGCTTCTCAAAGTTATGCTCAGGAGGCTGATTCCATTGCACCTTTGGCTGAAGCAGTTGCCGGAATAGAAGAGGAAGGAGCTGTTCTTCTTGAAGAAGATAATTTTGCAGATCCAGAAACAGCTGTTATAGATGTGGAAGAAGGCGTTACTGCAAAAGCTGCGGACAAAATTGCTGAAACTGTAATTTCTGCAGAAAATATTGTAAATGATGTTGTAGAGCAGGCCTCCGAATCTGTACAGACGGAAGCTGCACAAGAACAGGAGGCTCAATAATGAAAAGACTTTCCCTTTTAGTAATTTCTTTTTTAGTTTCTTCAATAATTTTTGCTGCCAGTTATAAAAACAACACATATCAGAAACTTGCAGAAGAATATACAAAAAAAGCTCAAAATGCTCTGGATGCCGGCGATTATCTTCTGGCTGAAGATTATGCAAAAAAGGCCGAAGAAAATGCTGTTTTGTCTGAGGCATTCATAAAGAAAATGCTTGCAAAATCAGATGCAGATTCTGTTATGAAAGATGCTTCCAAACGGCTTGATTACGCAAAATCCATTAATGCAGATAAAAATTTTCCTATGGCATATACAGCTGCTCAAAAATCTTATGCTTCTGCACAGGATGCTTACAATGCGGAAGATTATATGACGGCTTCTGCTTACGCAAAACAGGTAATGGAAGAATTAGCAGAAATAAAAGAAATTACACCTCTTCCAAAATATTATGTTGTTCGTCCATGGGCTGAAACAAAAGACTGTTACTGGAATATTTCCGGCCGTCCTTATGTATACAATAATCCGCTTCTTTGGGAAAACCTGTATCAGGCAAATAAATCTAATATGCCAAAACCAAATGATCCTAACCTTATAATGCCTGGAATGAAAATGGAAATTCCGAGCATTACAGGAGAATACAGGGAAGGCGTTTATTCACCGTCAAAAAAATACGACGGTTATGCTCCTGCCGAAACAAAATAGTTAACGGCAAAAAGCATTTAATTCAATATACTTTTTAGTAAACTCAATCAGCAGGTTTAATGTTCTTTGCAGAATCTGTTGATTGAGTTTTTTCGTTAAAGCGACTGTAAAAAAGCAGTGCAGCAGCCATAAGGGCATGGGGCATTTCAGAAGTTCCCATTTTTTCCCAGACAGTTTTTTGCGGCATTTCGAAATAATTTAAATATTCATCTTCATCAAGATGCTGGTTTCCTGATTCTTCCAGATCCATTGCAGCAAAAAAGTGAACATGATTCCCCATAAAAGCAGGGTTTGGGTTCATTTTTCCAAGATAAATCATTTTGCCGGCTGTAAAGGATGTTTCTTCTAAAAGTTCCCGCCGGGCGCCTTGTTCAGGTGTTTCATTGCTTTCAATTACGCCGCCTGGAAATTCTATGCTTAAGGCTTTTTCACCGTGACGCCATTGTTTTACCATAATAAAATTGTCGTTTTTAACGGGAACAACTACAACCCAGTCTTTTGAGTCGATAATAATGTAATTGTTTTTTATTCCCTGACTGGAAGAACACAGGCTTTCGTTTATTGTTGCGATAGGTGTTTTAAGAAGCGGTTTTTTTGATAATTCCTTCCATTCCAAATCTTTGTCGTCTGTAAAAATATTCACTTTAATTCCTGTTAATATAGTTTAAAATCCAGATTTTTTTGAAAACACAACTATAAAGTTAAAATTTTTTCCATAAAATCTGTTAAAAACATCATATCATTTTTTGTGGGAAAGGAGAATTTGGTTTTTGGGAAACAGCAAAGTTTTGCACAGTTTTCGGGGCGTGTTCTTTGTGTAAAGCAGAAAATTTTCTTTCTTTACTTATGATTTTTTTTTATTTATATTTATAGTCAGCTAGTTGAATTAAATTCAAGTGAATTGCGTGAGCGCTGGGAGCCCCTTTAGTCTGCCTCTGGCAGATGACCGTAAGGGAAGGGCGGACATAGCGACCCTGCCGCAAGGAAGGGGCACGCCATAAAATTCTTATAGTGGAGGTTTTAATGGCTGTTGTTACTATTTCTCGCCAGATTGCATCTTTAGGAGATGAAGTAAGTGCGCTTGTGGCAAAAAAATTAGATTATAAATTTGTCGGTCGTAAAGATGTGGAAAATAAAATTGTTGAACTTGGGTTTCCGCCAGAAAAATTAAATAAATACGACGAAAAAATTCCAGGTTTTTTTGCTTCCCTTGCTAAAGACCGGGATGAATATCTTGATTATCTTCAGACTGCGATTTTGGAATTTGCCAGCGAAAATAATTGCGTTATTGTAGGGCGCGGTTCTTTTATTATTTTAAGTGATTTAGCTAATCATCTTTCTTTTAGGTTTGTTTCTCCAGAAGGGGAACGGATTGCGCGAATCAAAGAATTAAAAGGTTTTGACGACAAAAAGGCATTAAAATATCTTCAGGCAGAAGATAAAAAAAGACTGGGTTTTCATAAAAGTTTTTTCAATTATCAGGTTGATAATCCGGAACTTTATCATGCTGTAATAAACACTGGTCTTTTCGATATAGATTCTGCATCACAAATGATTGCCGATGCCGTAAAAAAAACTATATCGCCTAAAGAAGAAGTTGAAGGCTGCCGGCGCGTTGAAGAACTTTTAATTTGTCAGCGAATAGTAAATATGCTCATTCTGGAGTACAATCTCAGCATTAATTTTCTTCGTGCAACTGTAAAAAACGGAAAAGTTACTCTGCACGGAATTGCCGATTCTTCTGCCATTGTGGAGAGGGCGCTTGTAATTACTCAGGCGGAATTACCTGAATACAATGTAGTTTCGGCCATAAATGTTGTACAGGATTTTAAGGCTTATCAGTAATGAATTTTTTTGGTGCCCTTGTTTTTGGAATAATTTTTCTCTGTCTGGGTGGTGTTTGCGGCTGTGCGTGCTGTATTGCCCTTGGAAAGTGTTTTAAAAAACATTATTCGCCGGCATATTTTACGGTTTTATGTGTGCTGCTCAGTTTTTGTGTGGCTGCGGCTGCTCTTGGTCTTATTTTGCTCCCGGAACTTAATGCGCAGATAGACGGTTTTTTTAA
>CAMAFU010000044.1 GCA_945833725.1 uncultured Treponema sp. | reverse complement strand
TTATTGACATAGTTTTTTCTGTTATTGTTCTTTTTATAGCAATTTCTGCCTGTGTTCATGGTTTTATTGCCGAAATTTTTGGAAAAATTGCTGTTATTGCTTCTTTTTTTACAGCTTTTTATTTTTGCGGAAAACTTGCTGCAAAAATGCAGAATATAATAAGCGTAAAAGGTGTATGCGTTGCTGTTTCCTTTGCAATTTTATTTATTGCAACTTTTCTGGCTGTAAAAATAATTCAGACAGCTATAAAAAGCTTTTTTAGCGGCGATATTTTAAAAAGTCTTGACCGTGTTTTAGGTTTTATTCTAGGTCTTTTTGAAGGCATTCTGGTTATAAGTGCAATTCTAATACTTCTTGTTTCCCAGCCTTGGTTCAGTTTAGGCAACCTTCTTGATTCCAGTTTCTACTGGTCTATGCTTGATAGTTTTTTGACAAAGCCTATTCAATATGTTAAGAGAATTTTTGTTTAATGTTTGATAATCTACTCTTTCAGCAGGCTGCAACTCTTATAAGTTCCGACATAAAAAATTCTCGCATTCCCTCTTCAATTCTCCTTTCTGGTCCTGAATATTCCGGAAAGCTTACCTGTGCCCTGGAAATTGCCCGGGTTATTTCCTGTTCAGGAAACGAAAGTGGTGAAAAAGGCAACTGGTTCTGTAACTGTCCTTCCTGTAAAAAAAACAGAGAGCTTTTAAGTCAAAATATAATTCTTACAGGTCCAAAAATATGTTCTCTGGAAATTCTTGCCGCCAGACAAACCCTTTTATCGGCCGGCTTGAATAATTCAGCTTATATGGATGCTGCAAGATTTCTTTTTTTAAGGGCAGTGCGCAAATTAACCCTAAGGTTTAATCCTTTCTTATGGGAAGGCAATAAAAAACTTTCTAAAATTGCACCTCTTCTGGAAGAAATAAACGACTGCATGGAAGAGTTAAATCCATCTCTTCCTTTAGTAGAAAACGACAGACTGGATAAAATCACCTCAATAATCGCAGAAAACTCAATAAAACTGGAATCTTCCTTTTTGTACGATTCAATACCAATTAACCAGATACGAAAAGCAAACTCTCTTGCCCGTCTTAAAACTGCTGACGGCAAAAAAGTCCTTATTATAGAAAATGCAGACAGAATGAACGAAAGCTGCCGTAATGCCCTCTTAAAAATTCTTGAAGAACCGCCGGAAGATTCTTTATTTATCCTTACAACTTCAAGACGCGGTGCTGTAATGCCAACAATTCTTTCTCGGGTAAGAACATATACATTAAATCAACGGACGCAAATTCAGGAAAGTCAGGTTATAGACAGGGTTTTTCACGAAAATCCTTTAAAATACGAAAACAGTTTAAAAAACTATCTTTATTCTTTTTTAACTCTTCCCGGCGAGCAAATCCGTTTTCAGGCAAAAAAATATTACGATGGAATTTTAAACGGAAAACTTCTTTCCATGCAGGAAATCAGCGATAACTGCAATAGTTTTGAACCAAGAGCACTTTTAACTATTTTCCTTGAAGGTGTTATAGAAGCTCAAAAATGTACGGACAATTTTGAAATGTCTTCGGAAAATGTGGCCTGCATAGGGGAATGTTTCAACAATATTACTATTTTTAATATCCGACCGGTTGCCGCCCTTGAAAAACTTTACAGAGATTTATCTGCAATCAGAAAAAAATATCTGAGGTAAATTTTTATGCAGGATTTTTCAAACAGAGTATACGAAAAACTTTCTAAACTTTCAAAAAGCCAGATTGAACGGGTTTACAGGGAATTAAAAAATCATAATGAAATTTTAAATTCTATCGTTCAATCCCTTTCAACAGGTCTTGTTACTGTGGACAGGCAATGGCATCTGCTGGAAATGAACAAAGCAGCAGAACGACTTCTTCCATTTCATTCTCCAGGTCAGGAATTTAAATTCGAAACACAGCCATTTTTTGAACTTATTGATGATAAAGATATGGCAGAGTTTTTTCAGGACTGCTTTCAAAAAAATAAAACAAATATCAGTGATGAATACACAGTTTCAACATCAGGCGGTTCTGTTCGGTTCATAAAGGTTTGCGTAACTCCTCTTGTTGCAGAAAATCAGATAGCCGGCAGTATTATTCTTGTGGAAGACATTACAGAAAGACGAAGTCAGGAAATTCTGCTTCATCGTATGGAAACTATGGCCGGTCTTACAAATATTGCAGCAAATGTGGCCCACGAAATAAAAAATCCTTTGGGAGCCATCAGTATTCATATTCAACTTTTGCAGAAAGCCATAAGCAAGCACAGAAAATCCGACGGCAGGCTTCCAGAACAAAAATTTGCAGAAGACTGTCTTGATATTGTTAATCAGGAAATTGACAGACTGAATAAAATTGTAGTGGATTTTCTTATGGCTGTGCGGCCTGTATCAGCTCAACTTGTACTTGTAAAGCCGGATTCTATTCTTGAAAAATTCATACAGTTTATTACTCCAGAATTTTCAGACAATAAAATAAAAATAAAGACAGAATTTTGTGAATCTTCTCCAAAACTTCTTATTGACGAAAAGCTTTTTAGGGAAGTTATTGTAAACATTGCCCAAAATTCTCTGGCGGCAATAAAAGAAAGATTTGAAAATTCCTTAAAAGTCCCATCCTTTAAAGACTTATATTTTGGAGTGCTCAGACTTAGAACTTCTGTAAAAAATGACTGTTTTATCCTTCAGATTGCAGACAATGGAATAGGCATGACAGAAGAAGTTCAAAGCCGTATTTTTGAGCCATATTATACAACAAAAGCCAATGGAACAGGACTGGGGCTGGCAATGAGCTATAAAATCATAAAAGAGTTTTCAGGCGATATTTCTCTTGTTTCTGTTTTGGGAGAGGGAACAGAATTTACCATAACACTTCCAATTCCTCAAACAAATAAAAAATTACTGGGGCATAATCAATGAAATTTACAATTCTTATTATTGATGATGAAAAGCATATTCGGGAAGGTCTTGCAACAGATTTTGAAATGGACGGTTACAATGTTCATTTAGCTTCAAACGGTCAGGAAGGCCTTGAACTTCTTGAAAAAGGTGATATTGATCTTGTTATTACCGATTTAAGAATGCCGGGAATTTCCGGTGAAGAAGTTTTAAAAAAAGTAACGGCACAAATGCCTGGAATTCCCGTTATTGTACTTACAGGTCATGGTTCAATCGATTCTGCTGTTGCTGCAATGCAAAACGGTGCATACGATTTTCTTACAAAACCTCTGGATTTACAGCATCTTGAACTTGTTGTAAAAAGGGCTTTGGCCGGCAGGGAATTGAGTTTACAGCATCAGCAGCTGTTAAAGGAAGTAAAAACAACTTCCAGTGTGGGCATAATCGGTAAAAGTCCAGCCCTGCAGAATGTTATGCAGATGATAAATAAAGTCGCTCCTTCAAAAATCAGCGTTCTTATTACAGGAGAAAGCGGGGTTGGAAAAGAAGTTGTCGCAGATGCCATTCATAATTCATCTAACAGACGGGACAAACCTTTTATAAAAGTTCATTGTGCAGCTTTAAGCGAGTCGCTGCTTGAAAGCGAACTTTTCGGTCATGAAAAAGGTGCTTTTACCGGTGCAGAATCTCTGCATAAAGGCAAATTCGAACTTGCCCATGGAGGAACCATTTTTCTGGATGAAATAGGCGAAATAGATAAAACTGTGCAGGTTAAGCTTTTAAGGGTTCTTCAGGAGAAAAAATTTGAGCGGGTAGGTGGTGAAGAAACTTTAGAAGTTGATGTGAGAATTATTGCTGCAACAAATAAAAATTTACAGGAAGAAGTAAAAAAAGGTAATTTCAGGGAAGATTTATTTTTCAGGCTTAACGGCATAAACATTCATGTTCCGCCTTTACGGGAACGAAAAGAAGACATTCCTCTTCTTATATCTTCCTTTTTAAAAAAATACAACGAAGAAAACGGAAGAAATGTTAAAGGATTCGACAGCAAAGCAAAGGCGATGTTATTTAAATATAATTGGCCTGGTAACATAAGGGAACTTCAGCACTGTATAGAAAGTGCCGTTGTTATGTCAAATGGAGATGAAATTACACCGAAAGATCTTTCTATTGCAGAAAATCTTGTTACCGAAGATAAGTCAATTTCAATTCCTCTTGGTACAAATATGCAGGAAGCTGAAAAAATAATAATATGCAAAACTTTAAGTGCCTGCGGAGGAAATAAAACAAAAACAGCAGATATTCTTCAGATAGGCAGAAAAACCCTTCACAGAAAATTAAGTGAATACGGATTAATTCAACAACAGGATTAGTGTTAGCGCAGAATTGCACCTGGAATTATCTTTTTTGCTTCCTGAATAATTTTTTCAGCCTCTAAAGATGAATATGGGACAAGTTTTTCATAGGAACTGTCCAGACAGCTGGAATTTACAAATTCGGCAAAAAACCAGCGGCTGTCTTCAGGCAGCAAAAATCCCATTTTTTTAACTGTATTTTCATCAACAAGAGACGGCACAAGCACAGTCCTGAATTCTCTTTTTTCAGTTTCCCAATGGGAAAGAAATTCTATAGATTCCTTTAGGGCACTTTCAAGGTCAATGCTGCAGCAATTTGCCGGAAGTAATTTTTTATAGTTTTCCGGGGAGGTTTTTAAGTCCATGGCAATGTAATCAGGAACTGTATTTTTATCCCGGCAAAGTTCTTTAAGTTTATCGGGTAAAGTTCCGTTTGTATCAAGTTTTACAGCATAGCCTAAAGACTTGGAATATGAAATTATTTCCTTTGTATTCGGGTTTACTAAAGCTTCACCTCCAGACACAGTAATCCCCGAAAGTACATTTTTACGCCGATAAAGATGATTTTTTAACTCTTCCAGAGTAATATAATCATCTTCAACATGGCCTTCTGCAAGAGAAATATTGTAGCAGTAAGGACAGTGCAAATTACAGCCTTTTAGAAATATGGAAGCACAGACTCTCCCCGGAAAATCAACAAGAGAAGTCTTTACCAGAACGCCGATTTTTCCGTTCATATTCCATGTTTTTTATGCAACAACAGCAAGAGGAGAAAGAACTGCTTTTAATTCTTCTACGCTGTGCCCTCTGCCAATTTCGTTTCCTGTGCTATCGTAAAATATTACTGTGGGTGCCGAAAAAACACCTTTGGAAGCAGCCTGAGTCAAACCTGAATCTGTATCTACATCAATTACAGTTCCTGCAATGTTCTGACTTGCCATAAAATCTTTTACAGGAGGGCAATTTGGACATGTATTTCTCATAAAAAATTCATAAGAATACGGAACTGCTTCATTTAACGAAGTTTGTGCTGCTGTAACTTCTTCAGAAACGATTTTACCTAAATTTTGAGAATTCATTCCTCTGGAATCAGAAATATCACAGTCTGGAGTAAACAGTTTTCTGGAAGAATATTCATCTCTTTTGCCTTTGTTCCAGTTTTTTACAGCCCTGTAATATCCTACAATTCTGGCATAAACTTCTGTAGGCGTTCCATGAACATCTTCCAGTTCTTTTTTTACGGAAGCAATTTCTGCTTCAATTTGTTCCAGCGTTCTTTTTGATTGTAAAGTCATTTTTTCCTCCCACTTTTATTATTGATTTTTTATTAAAGCATCCCGTTCAGCTTCAAGTTTTAAAAGTTTTTCTTTAAGTTCCTTTTCTTTTTGCGCCTTACACTTTGGACATTCAAACTGTTCGCCGGAAATATACCCATGAACAGGACAAATGGAATATGTAGGACTTATTGTAAGATATGGAATTCTGTAATTTGACAGAATTGATTTTACAAGCTCCCGGCAAGCTTTCCAGTCTTTTATTTTTTCGCCCATGAATGTATGAAAAACTGTACCGCCTGTATATTTTGTCTGAAGAATTTCCTGATGTTCCAGAGCTTCAAAAACATCGGCCGTATAATCAACCGGCAGCTGAGTACTGTTTGTGTAATACGGTTCAGCTTTTCCACTTGTAATAATATCCGGATAGTTTGCTTTGTCGTGGCGTGCCAGCCTGTACGATGTACTTTCGGCAGGTGTTGCTTCCAGATTGAACAGTTCGCCTGTTTTTTCCTGATAGTCCTGCATCTTTTTCCGCATGTGGTCAAGCACACGGCAGGCAAAATCGTATCCTTTCGGATCTGCAATATTTACTCCAAGAAAATTAAGACAGCATTCGTTCATACCGCAAAGACCAATCGTATTAAAGTGATTGTCAAGTTTTTTCAAATAACGCTTTGTGTAAGGGAAAAGCCCGTTATCAAGAAGTTTTTGTATAACTTTTCGTTTTATGCACAAACTTTCTTTTGCCAAATCCATAAGGTAATCAAGGCGGACAAAAAACTGCTCTTCATCTTTTGCAAGATATCCTATTTGAGGAAGGTTTATTGTTACAACGCCAAGACTTCCTGTAAATTCATCTGACCCAAACAAACCTCCGCCCCGTTTACGCAATTCCCGTTTGTCAAGCCTGAGACGGCAGCACATGGAACGAACATCACCCGGATTCAAGTCTGAATTTATAAAATTCTGGAAATAAGGAGTACCATAAGCACTGGTCATTTCAAAAAGAAGTTTTGCGTTAGGAGAATCCCAGTTAAACTCCTTTGTAATGTTATATGTAGGAATAGGGTATCCAAAACCTCGCCCTTCAGCATCACCTTCAAGCATAAGCTCCAGAAAAGCCCTGTTTATCATGTCCATTTCTTTCTGGCAGTCTCCGTAAGTAAAATCCTGTTCCTTTCCGCCGACAATTGCATTTTTTTTCTTAAGGTCATCGGGACAAACCCAGTCAAGGGTAATATTTGTAAAAGGAGCCTGTGAACCCCAGCGGCACGGAGTATTTATTCCGTAAATATAGCTTTGAATGCACTGCCGGACTTCGCCGTAAGACAGGTTATCTGCCTTTACGAAAGGAGCTAAATAAGTGTCGAAAGACGAAAATGCCTGAGCACCAGCCCATTCATTCTGCATAATGCCCAAAAAGTTTACCATTTGGTTTACAAGGGTTGAAAGATGGGCAGCCGGTTTTGATGTAATTTTATCCTGTACGCCACCAAGACCTTCCTGAATCAACTGTCTTAACGACCAGCCTGCACAGTAACCTGAAAACATGGAAAGATCATGAATATGAAAGGCACAGTTTTTATGACATTCAGCAATTTCAGGAGGATAAATATTTTTGAGCCAGTAATTTGCCGTAACAGTGCCAGAATTATGAAGAATAAGACCGCCGAGAGAAAAATTAACATTTGCATTTTCTTTCACGCGCCAGTCTGACTGGGCAAGATAACCGTCCATAGTTGCATTTATGTCAAGAAGAAGACTTTTTGAATCTCTTAAAGCTTCATGTTTTGCCCTGTAAAGAATATAAGCCTTTGCTGTTTCTACTTCTTTTTCTTCGATAAGGACATTTTCAACTACATCCTGGATTTCTTCTATGGCAGGAATTGAATGAGCTCTGCGTCCTGCAAGAAGAGTGCGGAGTTTTTCTTCAACTTTGTCCGTTAAAAATTTTGCCCGTACTTTATCTGGATTTTTTGTTGCAGCTTCCATTGCACGGCATATTGCATTTTCAATTTTTGAACTGTCGAATTTTTCTATGGAGCCGTTCCGTTTTACAACCTGACGCAAAAATCCCTGAGTTTCTATGGAATTATTTGAAGCCAGAAAACTTCTCCACTGCGGAAAAATAGAAAGATCTTCTGGTGATGATTTGTTTTCGTTTTGAATCAATTTACTATTCCTCCGATGATTCGTCTTTTTTGCTGCCTATACTGTTTACTTCGTTTATGAATTCGTCGAGATTTTCAAAATGCTTGTACACAGAAGCAAATCTTATGTATGCAACTTTATCAACTTTATACAGCCGTTTTAAAACAAACTCTCCCAGCTCAGAAGTAGAAATTTCTCTTCCAGCCTTGCCAGATAAAATTGCCTGATCTTCAATATCATTTACGATATTTTCTACCATGTCTGCTGAAAAAGGTCTTTTTTCCAGAGCCCGTGCAATTCCTTTTTCAAGCTTTACTCTGTCAAAAGGCTGTCTTTTGCCGGATTTTTTTACAACCATAAACGGCTTTTCTTCGATTCGCTCATAACTTGTAAAACGAAAACCGCAGCTCAAACATTCACGGCGGCGGCGCATGGATTCTCCGTTAGCCATAGAACGAGATTCAATAACCTTGTCGTCAAGACTGCCACAATACGGACATCTCATATAAATCAATTATCCCCTGAAAAATAGTGTTTTTTTCAACATTATCCATAATAAAACACTATATCTAGGAATTCAAGACTCAAAACAAAAAAATCAGAGGATATTTTTGTTTCAGACAAAAAACAGAATGGACACAGGGAAGACATGTATTGTAGTGCAATTCTTTTGCATTATGTGGTAGAATGACTTTATGTTATGTGAAATGTGTGCCTCAAAAGAAGCAAATGTAGCTGTTGAACTGAACGAAAACAAAAAGATTAAAAAGCTTTATCTGTGCCATGATTGCGCCGACAGAATCGGTCTGATTCCTGAACAGGATAAAATCAGAAAACTGATTCTTCAAAAAATAAAAGAAAATAATGACAGTGACGGTGATTTTTCCAGATTGTGTCCAGTCTGCGGAACAAGTTTAAAATCAATAAAAACGGCTTTTTGTGCCGGTTGCCCTGAATGTTATCATGTTTTTTATTCAGAAATAAAAGAAATACTTAACAAAAAAGGACTTTCCCTTTCATATTCCGGGAAAATGCCAAATCATGTAAAAGGCTTCCGTTCTGTTCTTACAGACAGAATCCTGCTTCAATCCAAACTTGAAGAATCCATCGAAAAAGAAGACTACGAAAAGGCAGCTGTTTACAGGGATTATCTTAAAGCTCTGGAAAAAACTTCTGTTGCAGGCAGTGTAAATGATTAAAAATCAAAATTTTCAAAATAATGAATGGTATGCAAAACCCGGTGCAGAAAGCAGTTTTGTCCTTTCCACCAGAGTACGGCTTGTAAGAAATCTGGCTGATTTTCCCTTTCCTTCAAAATACAGAAACGATGACGCTTTAAGGGTTAAAAATTTAATTTTTGACGGTTTTTTAAAAAGTGATGATGCCGATTCTTTTCAGACAATGGGAGTTGCAAGTTTTGATTACATTTCATCGCAGGTGTTAATAGAACGCTCTCTTATAGAAAAATCAACCCTTCAATCTCCCGGTGGCGGAATTATAATGAGAATAAAAGGGCAGGAAGCTTATTCAGGTTTTGTATGTACAATAAACGATAAAGATCATTTAAGAATTTCCTGTTTTTCTTCCGGTTTTAATCTTGAATTTCCTTTTTCCGTCTGCAAAAAAACTGATCTTCTGCTTCAAGAAAGCCTTCAGTTTGCATGGACTAAAGAATGCGGGTATCTTGCTTCATCAATAAATGATATTGGAAGCGGAATGAAACTTTCTGCAAGACTTGTCCTTCCATCTACTGTTTTTCTTGGAAAAATGGACGAATTAAAATCTGAAATTAATACAAAAAAATATTCTCTTGTACCGGCTTTTCCAGAAAGTGTAAGCAGAAATATTTTTCAGTTTTCAAGTACATTCTGTGCTGAAGATTCTGAAATTGAGCAGCTGGCCTCTTTTGAAGGATGTGTCAGGACTTTAATTGAACATGAGAAAAAAAACACGATTATTGTAAAGGAAAAATATCTTACAAAGGCAAAAGATTTTATATTAAAATATTTCGGAACTGTAAAATTCTCCCTGCTTCTTGATTTTGACATTTCCCTTGCTGTAATTTCCGCCCTTAAATGGGGTAAAAATCTTGGAATTATAACAGGAATTTCAGACGAAGATATTGCTTCCCTTATTTTCAGACTTCAGGAATTTCATTTAAGGATGTCCATAAAAA
>CAMAFU010000043.1 GCA_945833725.1 uncultured Treponema sp. | reverse complement strand
GTATTAAATCTTATTGATGATGTTAGAATTTTGCTTTGCGGAGGCGGACTTCTTCGATGTCTTCGCTGAACAGTTCCCGCAGATCGTTCAGACCCAGTGCCATTAAGGCCATGCGGTCTATACCCATACCCCAGGCAAGAACAGGACAATCCAGCCCCTGAGCTTTTGTAACTTCTGGACGGAAAATTCCAGCACCTCCAAGTTCAAACCAGCCCAAAACAGGATGTTTTATGTGAACTTCTACCGATGGTTCGGTAAAAGGGAAGTAACCTGGAACATATTTTACTTCGGTGGCACCGGCAACTTCTTTTGCAAACATTTCCAGCATACCTAAAAGTGTTCTTAAATTTACATCTTCGCCGGCAATAATGCCCTCTGTCTGGTAAAAGTCCGAAAGATGAGTTGCATCAACTTTGTCGTAGCGGAAACACCGGGCAATACCAAAATATTTGCCTGGAACCTGTGCCTTATGCAGCTGATGTGCCGAAAGAACAGTTCCCTGAGAACGCAAAACAAGTCTTCGTGTAAATTCGTGATCAAATTCGTAATTCCATCCACGGCTGCCTGTATTTCCGCCGTTTTTGTGAGCAGCGGCAACATTAGAAAGCCAAGGCTCTTCGATGCTTTTTGCATGAGTTGGATTTTTTATTCTGTAAACATCGTGAATATCTCTTGCGGCATGAAACTGAGGCATGAACAGGGCATCGCCGTTCCAGAATTCAGTTTCTACAAGAGGACCATCGTATTCCTGAAAACCAAGGGAACAAAGCTTATCTTTTACATGCTCAAGAAACTGAACATAAGGATTTGTTCTGCCAGGAATAATTCTTGCAGGAGGAATGGCAATGTTGTAGCTTCGGAAAGTTCCCTTTTTCCATTCACCAGTTTCCAGCATTTTTGGAGTAAGTTCTCCAATTTCGTTTCCGGTAATGCCGGCATTTTTAAGGGCTTGAACAACTTCTTTTACCTGTTCGGCAAGTTTATAGAGAACAGTTTCCCGTTCAATAATTTTAAATGCACTGTCGGAAGCACCGCGTTTTTTTGCAAAGGAAGAAATAACCGACTTTTCTTCATCGGAAAGTGAAGTTGATTCAAGCTGACCGTTTTCTGCAGAAGCGGCCTTTTCCAAAAGCAATCGGGCTGTAGAAATTCTTGAAGGAACGGCATTTCCGGTATATTCGGCTTTTTTTTCGCCGTTCATTTTTAAAACACCGTCTTTAGAAAGAGGGCCAAAAGCAGAACCAACATCTTTTTGTTCCAGATTTGTTCCTGCGGCAATTTCTGGCAGGGTTTTTGGCCCGTTTTCCTGAACAAATTTAATTATTCTTTCTTCGGGAGTGCCGTTTTTAAGATATTCGCGGCCTAAATCTGTAATTTCGTAAAATGTATGGGGAGTTCGGCTTGAAACACTCAAAAGATTTTTACCGCCAAGCCAACTAAATGCCTGATTGGCATGACCTTCTTTGTAGTTAAGCTCATTTTGAAGTTTTTCGGAACTTAATTCATCTTTTTGAGAGTATTTTAAGAGAACTTTTATTTCCAGAGGATGAAGATTTTTAATTATGTTCTGAATGTCCATTTTTTTCCTGCTTGATTTATAAAGTTTTTATTTTATGTAAAAAACTGACATAGCCCTTAAATTTTTTTGGTGCCGGCCTGAACCTTACGCATACCAAGACATAAGAACAGACAGACACCGAAAAAAAGAGTACGCTTACGAAAGTTTTTTATTTTACCGGGTAAACCTTACATAAGACTGATACATTGCCCATTTGAACCCTGTTTTTTCGTCTTTGTAGTATTTTACAGAGTCCCGGCGCATATATTTATAACCGAAATATTCTTCGTGGGCATCCTGGAAGTCTTTTAAAACAGCCAGAGCTGTATTCATGGCTTCACCTTGATCAAAGGAAACTGCATGGCAGGTATAATAAAGGCGAACTTCGTCTGTAAGGGGTGTGTATTCCAGCCGGACTTTTGCAGTTTTGTTTGTAACATGCTGATCTTCAGGAATTATTGTTTCGATTTCGTTACTTACAGGTTCTTTTAAAAGATCCTGATAGTCTTCTGCGAAAATCATGCAGGAAAGACAGAGAAGAGAAGCTGTAAAAGCAAAAAACTTCTTCATTTAGTTCCTCCAGTGGGTGTTTTAAGTCATAAAAGGCTTCTAAACAGGAATGAAAACGACTTTTTTTAATAAAAATGAAACGCCTAAAACATTCTGTAATCAATTATTTTATTCGTTTCCATAAAAAAATCAAGGGTAACTGTATATTGACCGCTGTCTACTCCGATGATAGGTGGGGCACACAACAAAAGACGACCGGAAATTTCTGCCGGTTTATTTTTTATTTTTGAACGCCAGAATTCCCGTACGGCATTCTTCATGGCATTGGCACAGGCTTCCTGTATTCCTTCAAACCCGTGTTCTAAAGGTGCATTCCCTTTTCCGCGGATTTTAGGATTTGACAGGGAGCGGTAACTGTTAAAAATTTCCATTTGGGGTTGATTCCTTAAAAATTCAACCCGGCAGTAAAGTCTGGAGTCTTTTTCTGCGGCATTATTGTATTGAATTGAATCTTTTTCATTTTTGCTGAAAGCTCTGACAGGAGAAAAGTCGAAAATTTCCTGTACATTTCGGGTTTTATCGTAGGGAACATATTCAAAATTCCATCCGTAAACGGCTCCCTCCAGCAGAAATACAGATGTTTTTTTTATTCGTTCAACACTTCCTTCGTAAAATTTTCCGGGATAGGCATCTTTTTCTGCCCACAAAAGAAATTGAACTTTGTCCGGAGAATTTTCCGTAGTGGCAAAAATTTTATGGGGAGAAAAAGAAAAAAGTGCCAATAAAAAAAATACAAAAAAATATTTTTTGTTCATTAAGACAAAATCTCCTTATAAAAAGTACTGGCTGTTTCTGCGGCAAGGATAGGAAGGGCGCCGAAGGCGTTCGGAAAATCGGCGGACTTAAGGCTGCTGATTTTCCGAATGGAGCGCTTTTGCGCGAAACCCTGGATAGCCTGGTTTTTGCAGTAGCGGAACGAAGTGGAGCGGGGCAAAAAGCCGCCCGAAAAAATATTAACGGTAATTTTTCCACACTTTTATTGGATTTATGCCCATTCTGACTAAAAAATAGAGCCAGCTGAAAAAGAATCCTGCAAGATGAACTGAGTGGGCAACTCCATCTTTAGAGCCAAAAATCTGACTTGCAAATTCTATAACGGCATAGGCTATTACAAGAATTGGGGAAGATACAGGAATTAAGCCCCAAATCCAGATTTTGCTGCGGGGGAAAATAACTGCGTAGGCCAAAAGCATTCCGTAGATGGCTCCGCTTGCACCCATAAGAAATATCATGTATGAACCGGTAAAATAGTATGTAAGGAGGGAAAAACATCCGCATAATGTGCCTGTAACAAGATACATAAGGAGATATTCTTTTGAGCCGATTGCCTTTTCTACTGATGTTCCAAAGAAAAAAAGCCCCAGCATATTAAAAAGCAGATGCTGAAAATTTCCGTGGATAAACATGTAGGTGAACGGCTGCCAGAACATTCTTTTGCCCAAACAGTTTATTATGTTTAGTGAAAAATAATATTTTAGAGGCGGGTAAATTCCCTCCAGAAGAAAAACGGCAACATTTATAAGTATGATGAAGAGAGTTACATTTCTAAATGTGTAGGTAAATGGTTTTCGTATTTTTGAAAGCATTTTTTAATCCGGTAATTTTGTTTCTGAAATTAGTTTTGAATCGGCAAAAGTAACTTGATTCCTTCCGTTACGCTTTGAAACATAAAGAGCCTGATCTGCCTGATCTACAAGTAATTTTGGAGAGGTTACGGCATTTGTTTCCGGGTTGAATTCTGTAACGCCTAAAGAAACTGTTACTTTTACATGCTGATTTTCGTATTTAAAGTCGTACTGTTCAATTTTTGTACGAAGCCTTTCTGCTACGGTAAGGGCATCTTCTTTTTCGGTGTTGTCAAGGAGAAGGGTAAATTCTTCTCCACCGTAGCGGCTTGCCAAATCTCTGGAACGGATGCACGATCTGGTGATTTTTGCTACTGTTTGCAGTACATAGTCGCCGCAGGCATGGCCGTAAGTGTCGTTAAATCTTTTGAAAAAATCAATGTCGAACATTACAACGGAAAATTTTAATCCCTGAGAAATAGCCTGATCAATTTTATCTGAAAGTACATTGTAGAAGAAGTATTTGAGTTTTAAGTGAGTCATCATGTCGGTGGAAGAGCGTTCCAGCAGGCTGGCATTTGAAATGGCAACAGATGCCAAAGAGGCAATTATGGAAATCTGTTCTTTTTCGTCGGCACTGTAATCTGTTTCGTCGGGCATGGTAATGCGCTCGCCTAAAAGCAAAATGCCGTTAAGGTGATTTTTTTGAACAAGGGGAACAATAAGCGACGGATTTAGACTTGATATTGGTTCAAAATTTGAAGACGGAGGCAAAACGGAGCGAAGTTCTTCCAGAGTAAAGAGTTTGTCGCTTTTGGCGAGAAATTGAATCATGCTGTCTGTGGCGCTTATCTGATAATTTACGCCGCTTTTTAATTCCATTCCGTTGTAGTTTTTGTCCAGCTGATAAAAATCGGAATCCAGGGCATCAAGAACAAAAATACCGGCACCTAAAACGCGAAACTGCCCCATGCAGGTGTAAAGAATAGATTCAATAAGCTGGGAAAATTCTATTGTGGAGCAGAGGGAACGGGAAATTTCCAGTAACTGCTTTAAATCGTAAATTTTCTTTTCGTACTGAGTTACAATTTCTGTGTATTCTGGATTTTCTGGTGGAATAATAGTTTCGCTGGTCATTTTCGTTTTACTTCCCCGATAATAGCGTAGTTTTTCATTATTTCAAGAAAGCCTGTCCACTTTTCAAACTGAAGTTCCAGTTTGTTTGAGCGATCCCTGTTTCTTGAAGATGTAAGAAGAACCTTTATGTTGGAAACCATGTCTGGTTTCGTCTTTTTTGCATCAATAAGCAGTTCTTCCAGCTGTCTGTAAAGACTAAAGAAAATTGTGCTTATGTCCTGAACAAGCTGTTTTGCCTGCCCATTTATGTTATCGACAAAAGAAGAAAGTTTTTTAGAAAAATCGCTGTCTTTGTGGCTGTCCTGAATGTAACTTTCTAAAATTGCCTGATCATTTTCTTTTTCGCGGTTAAAAGAATCTTCAAAATTTTCCAGTTTTTCCGGAAGTTCCAGACAGGCATATACAGTTGATGAAAAATCGGTTTTGTAAGTTGGTGTGTTGAAAAAACCTTCAATTACAATATCGTTAAGCAGGTTTTTTATATCATCATCAAAGAACTTTGCCATGAATGTTTTTATTATTTCCAGAGGCATAATCCAGTTGAAAAGCGTATTGCAGTTTCCCCGGAGTTTTTTATTTGTTGAAGAATTGTATCCGTTTAATTCAAGAAGCGGTTCTTCGTTAAAAAGGTTTTTTAATTCTACGGAAATGTAGTTGTCTTTTATTTCTGTTTTTATACGGCTGGTATCGGAATCAAATTTTTGCTGTAGGTATTGAACATATCTTTGCCTTGCGTTGATGTTGTAGGACGCTGTTTGCACAGAAAACTCCGGTTCTTTTTTTGCAAGAATAATGACTTTTTTTAGTAAATCGGGGGTTAAATATTTTGAAAGAACGGAATTTATTTTTTTAAGACATTCCATATATTTTTCAGTCTGTTCCTGAGGCACGGACTTTCCTGTTCTAAGCTGTTCAAGAGCCAGAACTGCATTTGCAAGGGATGAGGTCATTTTAAAGTTTGCAGTAATATAGTAGAAATCCTGAAGACTGTTGCCCAAAGGCGACGGAACACAACTTACAAAATTGGGCTTTTCCGACATTGAAAAACCGTTGTATTCGGGGTCGAAGTTATGGATTATAGACAGATAATTAAAACGGCATATATCAGTTAATTGCTGGAGACTCCCAATAATTTCATCAATTCTAATGAATTCCTGAGTGTTAATCTGCCTTATAAGAAAATCCAGTGTATGGTGCTGGGATTCCATTACTTTTGACAGTGAAAGGTCGGAGTCCAGTGCTTCTGATTTTCTGTGATCGTATGTAAGGTTTTCTAGTTTTTCCTGATCGGCGGGGGAAAAACCTGTGGTAAAAAGCTTTCTCTCGTAAAAATAATTGACTTTTACATCCTGACTGGAAACTGTTGCCGATAAAATTTTTTCGATGGGGGCGGTATTTTCGTACAAAATTCTGAAAAGCTCAGGAAAATTTGGCTGCAACATTCCCGATTTATAGACAGAAGGTTGAATTTTTTTTAGTTCGCTGTCGATTTTTTGAAGTGCCTGCTTTTTTTTAAATTCTGGAGAAGAACTTTTAAAAATGGATTCAAAAATGTTTGTAAAAAAGTCGAAAATTCCCATTACAAAAACTATAAAATTTCTGATGATTTTTTACAAGGGAAGGAATTTGCCTGATATTACAATCCGGCTTCGGTAAACAGAATCCGCTCAAAATCCGCTTTTGTACAGGCCTGAACAAGTTTTTGACGCAGTTCTTTTGCACCGTCAAACCCCCGTATATAGCTGCTGAACCGCCCCCTCATTTTCATGCACGCATTATGTTCACCTACAGCTTTTATAAGGAGGTTGAATTCTTCAAACCCCATGGAAATGCTTTCTTTAAGGGAAATTTCCGGAACATTTCCAGTTAAAAGGAATTCTTTAATTTTTCGGAAAATAAACGGATTGCCCTGAGCAGCCCTGCCAATCATAATGCCGTCGCATCCTGTTTCTTTGAGCATATTAAAGGCATCCTGAGGAGTTTTTATATCGCCGTTACCAAAAACAGGAATTCTGCCATTTACAAAATCAACAAGGGAACGGATTTGAGACCAATCTGCATTTCCGCCGTAACCCTGAGCAGTTGTTCTTGCATGAAGGGCAATAGCCGCCGCCCCAGCCGAAAGGGCAGACTGAGCACAATCCAAAAAGGTAATGTGTTTGCTGTCCCAGCCTGAACGAATTTTTACCGTAACAGGAACAGGAGAATCGTAAGGACGCAAAATGCCGTTTTTGTCTTTTCTGAAACCGCTGAAATTTTGAACGGCATCCACAACGGCTTTTGTAATTTCGTAAAGTTTTTCCGGCTCTCTTGTAAGAACGCTGCCAGCCCCGGTTTTAGTTACTTTTGGAACAGGACAACCGCAGTTAATGTCAATGCACTCACAACTTGATTTTTCCAAAACAACTCTCGCTGCCTGAGCCATAGTTTCCGGGGAAGAACCGAAAATTTGAACGGCATAGGCTTCTTCGGCACCTCTTTCAAGCATTAAAAAAGTTTTTTGATTGTTTCGTACAAGGGCTTCAGAACTTATTAGTTCCGTGTATGTAAAATCAACTCCGCATTTAAAACACACGGAGCGGTAACTGGCATCAGAATAATCTGCCATTGGAGCAAGAAAAATATTGCCGTTTAAATTTAAATTACCGATTTTTACAGGATGAAAAAGTTCCAAAAACAGACACTCCGGCTAAAAAACATATAAAAAATAAAGGAGGGGAAAGCCTTCCCCTCGCTCGCACTTTGTTGCTCGCTACCCCTTCTAGCGGGGGAAACCCCCGCAACGCCCCCAGACTACTCTGGAAGATTAAAAATTTTACAGCTGTTTGTCCAAAGCTGGCGGCTTAAATCTTCCAAAGGAACTTCAAGCATTTCTGCAAGGAATTTTGCTGTGGAAGGAAGATATGCAGGCATAGTTCTTTTTCGTTCCCGGAATTCTGCCGGAATCATAAAAGGACTTTCTGTTTCGATAAGAATTCTGTCGTGAGGAATATTCAGGACAGTTTCGTGAAGGTTTCTTGCATTTCTGTATGTAAGGTTTCCTGCAAAAGAAAAGTATACATTAAGACCTGCTTCAAGACATTTTTTTGCGTAACCTGCATTTTCGCTGTAACAGTGCAGAATTGCTCCGGCACTTGGAATACGCTCTTTAAGAACATCAAAAACATCTTTGCCGGCATCTCTGTTGTGGATTATTACAGGAAGACCGTGTTTTTCTGCAATTTCCAGTTGAGTAATGAACATTTCCATTTGAAGACGCTGGCTTCCGAACTGTTTGCAGTAATCAAGGCCTGTTTCGCCTACGGCAACTACATTTGGAAGGGTAAGGCTTTCTTCGATTGTTTGAATCCAGTCTCTGCCAGGAGCCATTACTTCCGAAGGGGCAACGCCAACAGCATGGTATACACCTGGAATGGCTTTAATGTTTGGATAGACTTTTTTAAAGTCGTGAAGAGAATTATTGATGCTTACAATACGGTGAACTCCAGCCTGCCTTGCCTGCTGAATTACGCGTAATTGTTCAATAGGATCATCGTAAATAAGCCCGATGTGGGCATGAGTATCAAAAAACTGCATGGCTAAAACTTCCGAAAAAGATAAATAGATGAACGCTGTCCATAAAAATTCAGGAAGAGAGAGAATCCGGATTCCCCACCCCAGGAATTAAAGCCGGACAGCCCGATGGTTATCAGCTTGAGTTTTATGTTTTTGAACCTGCATATTAAACAGTAAAAACTGCTGGCAAGAACTCCTTATGAAAAAAAAAGGCTTCTGCGCTTTTTCGGTGCAGAAGTTTTCAAAAACTGAAACTCTAACTGTGTAAATGTTATCGTATAGAATATAACATGAGAAATTAAAATTGTCAAAATTTCTTTATAAAAACTTTGCCTGAAAACTGTCTGTGGAATTATGAATTAAAAATTTTGTTGAGCCGTATGTCGTTCTGCCGCCAGTTTTTATCAACTTTTACCTGTAAATCTAAATCAATTTTGTAGTCAAATATTTTTCTGAGTTTTTTTATTGATTCAATTCGTATTGTTTTTATAAGGGATGCATTTTTGCCGATTACGATTCCTTTCTGGCTGTCTTTTTCTACGCAGATAAACGCCCGGCACCACATTCTTGACGGTGATTTTTGTTCTAAATCGGAAATTTGCACATAAAGGCAGTGGGGAAGTTCCTGTTCCAGACGGTTTATTGCCTGCTCCCGGATAATTTCTGCAATACGGAACTCTACTTCCTGATCTGTATAAAATTCTTCCGGGTACAGTTGCGGGGCTGTAGGGGACAGGCTGTAAAGGGATTTTAATACATCGTTTATACCCTGATCGTTTTTTGCAGAAATTGTAAAAATTCGTTCCTGAGGAAGGAGGGGAAGTTCTTTTTGCAAAAACATCATGGCATTTTCCGGCTTAGATAATGAATCGTCTGATTTATTTACTGCTGCAACAAGTTTTGTTTCGTGCCCTTTAAGAAGATTGGAAATAAGTTTTTCTTCATCGCCGCACGGTCTTGTTGAATCGATAAGGTACAAAATGCAGTCGGAAGATTCCAGCTGGTCGGCAACAATGTTCCTCATCCGAAGGTTCATTTTTTTTTCTGATTCGTGATACCCTGGAGTGTCTACAAAAACCAGCTGCCCTAAAGATGTGTTTACGATTCCGCGAATTGCATTGCGTGTTGTCTGGGGAACGGCACTGACAATGCTGATCATTTCGCCGGCAGCAGTATTTAAAAAAGTTGATTTACCTGCGGAAGGTCTGCCTATTATTGTTACAAGAGCTGTTTTTAAGGTGTTGTTTTCGGTTGGCGGTGTAATTGTTTTGTTATCTGTCATAGTAGAAGCATAATTGATTTGACATAAAATTTAAACAGAGGAGAAAGATAAACGAGGCTGCCCCTAAAAAAATTATTAGACAACCTCGTTTGCCATAAACCTTACCAAGCTCGAACAAATCTGTAAACGAGTTTTTGTGGATAAATGCTGTCTACGCAGACAAGAATCCAGCCGTTTTTCTGAAGGTTAATGAATTCCAGATCCGAAATGTTCTCTACGATTTTAAATGTATTCATATCGCACCTCCCAATGGATATGTACATTCTCTCCGGAACTTTTTGTTATGCGGGAAGTAAAAATCATTGCTGCGGTGAATTGTGGATTTAATGCCCAGATGTGGCATTGCAGCAAATGGAGTTAATGAACTTCCTTTACAATTATTTTACCATGATTTTACAATTTTGTGGCTTTTTTTATAAATTTTTTTATAAAAAAAGGCTTATTTTTCAAT
>CAMAFU010000042.1 GCA_945833725.1 uncultured Treponema sp. | reverse complement strand
TGCTAATAGCACGGTTTTGCACTGAACAGTCGCGACTGGAAGCCCATGGTTAAAACTAATGCGGAACCCCTGAGCACTGTAAAAGACCTAAATTCTGCAAAACCGGGTTAAGGATTGAAGTGTCGCCTGAAAGGCGTTCTGAAGCGCAGCGGAAGAATGGAGGCGCATGCCGGAAACACGGAAAGCCTGACGGCAAAGCCGGAACCCCCGCATTACTTTAAGGTCCATTCGCCGTACTCATCTACAATTTCTGTTTTCATTCCGGCCATTGGTCGCCAGCTTACACTTATTTTAAAATACGGGCTGAAATCGTAACTGTTTTTTCCTGAACTGTCTGTTACAAGACGGGGTTTTATCGTACACTCCAGATTAAAATCCCAGTCATCCAAATCGTGGGTCATAGTAATTTTTAAATTCTTCAACTTGAAATTTGACTTTTTTCGGAGAGACTCATTATCAAAGCGGAAAGAATCTGCAAAATCTTCTAAAAGCCCCGAAAAACCGTAATATCCCAATGAAGAATAATATTTTTCGTAATCACTTTCGGGACAGAAAAAGCGGTAAATACCGGAATTGCGGCTTTCTGAACTGAATGTTACATTGAGGAAATTGTTTATTTTAAAAGTTAATGCCGGTATAAACACAAAATAACTGCTTGTGGGACGAACGCAGTCATAAACAATGCTTGTACTTAATGAAGGAGAAAAAGTTATTTTGTCAGAAAGATATTTGAAATTTTTTGTTCCGCTGGAATAGGCCGCACTTACAGAATATGGCATAAAATCTTTGTCGGATGAAGAAACCCACCCTTTTCCGTCTTGAAATTCGTATTTTACAGTATTGCTGCATGTAAATGCCAGTTGAGTTCCAAAACCGCTTAAAGCAAATTTCAGGGAATCAGAAATTTTGTCTTCCAGGTTATAAACAAAAGACTGGGTAAGGTTCAGTTTGCCGGAAAAAAATTTAAGGGAAAAAGACTGAGACAAATTCTGCTTTATAAATTTCTGTCCTTCACTTGTACTGCCTGTGTTTTCTTTTACGCCGGAAGAAATGGAAAAAGAAGCAAAGGGAAAAGTAAGGTTTACAGAGGCATTGTACTGTTGTTTTTGCGGAGGCAGTGTCATTGTCATTGAAAGGTTCTGGGAATAATCACCTTCCTTTGCTGCCAGTAAAAAATTAAGGTTATGAACGGTAAAACTTTCTTCATCATCTAAATCTGCCGTAAGATAATCCCAGACAGGATCTGATACATCGGTGCCTGTATATTTTGTACGGAGCATTTTTATAGTCGTATTCCATGTTAAGGCTGTTGAAGAAAAATGTTCCGTAAAATAAAAAGGTTTGATTGAAAGAACATTTGAATCCGTTATGTCCAGTTTACGGGCTTTAAAATCTGTTTCTTTTATGGATTTTGCGCTGGACTCTGAATATCCGCCTTTTTCCGTATCTGTACTTAAATAAGGATGATGCTGAAAAACAGGCTGAAAACTGAAAGTATCCGTAAGAGATAAAAAACCATCTTTGTAGCCCAAAGAACTTGTAAGGGTGGTGGGCGACTTAAATTGAACATAAGTAGACTGAATTTCGTTCCAGTTAAAATCATCAGGATTATTAAGGTTTGAAGAATCGTAGGAAATCTGGGAAGTAAAATCTGGAGAAACAGAATATCCCAGTTTGTAAGTAATTCCGTTTATCTTTTTTACCGATGGAGAGGAAACTGCAATTTGAGGAAGAACAGATTCCGCCAGTGCAGGAATTTCTTCTGTTTTTTCGTCTTTCTGCTCAATTTTTTCTTCTTTGAGTTCTGAAATATTTTTTACGGAATCCTGCGTAAAAGGAGCAAAACTTTCCGGTTCATTAAGGGTGATGGAAACATTTTCCTTTGATGATGCAGAACTTTTTCCAGGATATTCAAAAATCGTGCCGGAAATACGCCCGGAAATTGAAAGGGGCTTTATCTGAGACGGATAATAAAAATATCGTTCAGGAGTTTTATATTTCCAGTCCCTTCCTTTTCCTGAAGTCTGTTCATCCGTAAATGTAGTATTTTTTGAAGAAAAAACTACGCTGGAAGATATTTTTGAAATCGAAAGGGCGGAAATAAAAGGCTTTATAACTTCTGGAAGCGTAAATGTGTAGGATGAGTCCATTTCCCAGTTAAATGAAGAAACTGTTGTTATGTCGTCCGTGTCTTCCGTTGAAACTCCGGACATTAAAAAATCAATCCAGTCCATTGTTTCGGCTCTGGAATTAAAATCATAGTCAAAATAAGGGTCAGAATATACAGGCAGGGAAAGATGAAATGAAAAAGGCCTGGACATTGAAAAATAAAGGTTTGCCTGATACCGGAAAGGCAGCTTCAAAGACATAAAATTAGAACTGTCCCAAACCCGTTCGCCGTATTCGTTAAACGGCAGGTAATTTCCACTTGAACTGTTTGTTCTGAAAAGTGTATTGCTGAACCCCAGTTCAAGGTTAAATTTAAGGCTGTCGGCGATTTTTTCCGGCTTAAAAACACCGTCTGCACCAACCATTATACCAAGATTTGAATAATAATCTGCCATTACTTTCAGGTGATTTTCTGTGCTGCCTTTAAAGTCTTCGTCCAGATTATGAAGAACAAGACCTTCCCTTACCTGCTGTTTTTGGGAGCCTGTTTTCATAAAACTGAAAAGATCTACTTTGTCGCTACTGTCGGAAGAGGAAGATTTTGTGGAAGCCGCATCTGCCGGTTTTCGACCGTATAAATATGTAGTAGTGTTTACGAACCAGCCTTCCCGGAATTTATATCCCATGGCAGGATTAAAAATAAGTTCATCTTTAGGATAATAAAATGCAGGAAAATACATAAGGGGAATTTTTCCTACAAAAAGAAGTGCATTTAAAAAGGCGAATTCTCCTCCGGGCAGAAGCCATATTCTGGATGCCTTTATGCGCCAGTGAGGATTTTCATCATCACAAAAAGTTAAATCCGCCGACTTGAAGGCTATAGTTCCGCCGCTGTCCCTTCCAAATACATCGGAAGATACAATAAGAGTTGAACCGCTGGGGAGATTTATGGCATCGCTGGAAGTCTGTACAGCCCGACCGTCATCAAAAATACCTTCGAGAGTTGCGGTATTAAAAAGAAGGGACTGAGCCGTAATTTTTTCACCGCCGGATTTTCCTCCGCTCTGCTCCAAAACCACATGACCTTCAGCATAAAGCATTTCTGTAGTTCTGTTGTAATTTACTGAATCTGAAGAAATTATTGTTTTGCTGCTGCCTTTTGAAACAGAAATTCTTACATCCCCGGAAAGAACTATGCAGTCACCGCCATTAATCTTATCTTTTTTGTATTCAGACTTTTCCGCCGATTCAATGTTGATTACAGATTTTTCCGAAGTCTGGCAATAGGCACGAAAAGTTCCTGTCAAAAGCCATAATGCAAAACAGAGAAGAAAAAAAACTTTCTTTATGGTAAAAGGATTTTTGTTCATCAAAGGCTTTTACCTTTTTTTAAGGTTTCCAGAAGGAATTTTCCAGTATATGAACCGGTTTTTTCCCATTCAGAGGCAATGTGCTCAGGAGTTCCTGCATCGACAATATTTCCGCCTCTTGTTCCGCCTTCCGGTCCTAAATCAATAAGCCAGTCAGCCTGAGCTATAACATCAAGATTATGTTCAATCATTACAACTGTATTTCCTTTGTCTACAAGTTTCTGAATAACAGCCATAAGAACCTTTACATCTGCAAAATGAAGACCTGTTGTAGGTTCGTCAAGAATGTAAAGAGTTCTTCCCGTTGAAGGTCTCGCCAGTTCGCAGGCAAGTTTTACCCTTTGAGCTTCTCCGCCGGATAAAGTCAGTGCACTTTGCCCTAGCTGAATGTATCCCAGCCCTACATTTTTAAGCGTTTCCAGTTTTCTTGAAATATGAGGAATTGCACTGAAAAATTCCGCACCTTCTTCAATGGTCATGTTTAAAACATCAGAAATATTCTTGCCTTTGTAAAGGACTTCCAGAGTTTCCTGATTAAATCTTTTTCCATGACACACATCACATTGAATAAAAACATCAGGAAGAAAGTTCATTTCTATTGTTAAAGTTCCGGCTCCCTGACACTTTTCGCACCGTCCGCCTTTTACATTAAAACTGAATCGTCCGGGAGTATAACCTTTTGCCTTTGATTCCGGCAGAGATGAATACAGTTCCCTTATTGCGTCAAAAACACCTACATAAGTTGCAGGATTGCTTCTTGGAGTTCTTCCTATAGGGCTTTGGTCTATGTTTATTACCTTGTCAACTTCTTCAATTCCCGTTATTTTTTCGGCTTTTCCTTCTTTTAATGATGTGCGCATAAGTTTATTGCTGATGCGGGGAAAAAAAACATCCCGAAGCAAAGTTGATTTTCCAGAGCCAGAAACCCCCGTTATACAGGTAAAGCACCCCACAGGAATATTTACATTTATGTTTTTAAGGTTGTGCTCTTCTGCCCCGTAAATTGAAATAAATTTTCCGTTTCCTTTACGGCGGACAGAAGGAATTTCCATAAAAAGCTGTCCGCTTAAATAACGGCCTGTAACACTTTCCTGTACCTGCATAACCTGCTCAGGCGTACCAGAGGCCATAACCTTACCGCCGTGAACACCAGCACCAGGTCCTATATCTACAATCCAGTCAGCCGTCCTGAGAGTCTGCTCGTCATGCTCTACTACAATTACGGTATTTTTTAAATCCCTCAGATAAGTAAGAGTTTCCACAAGCCTTTCATTATCCCGCTGATGAAGTCCAATAGACGGTTCATCAAGAATATACATAACACCTGTAAGACCGGAACCAATCTGCGTGGCAAGCCTTATACGCTGGGCTTCACCTCCAGACAAAGTACCGGCACTTCTGTCCAGTGTTAAATAATCAAGTCCTACATTATTCAAAAACGACAGACGCGATTTTATTTCTTTTACTATCTGGCTGGAAATAATTTTTTCCGTTTCGGACAATTCCAGACTGTTGAAAAAGGAAATTGACTGTTCAACGCTTAATGAACATAAATCAATAATATTTTTTCCGCCAACAGTAACACCAAGAGCTTCCCGGCGGAGTCTTTTACCGTTACAGGCTGGACAGGAACATACAGACATGAATTTTTCTTCGATTCTTATGCGCTGATTTTCTCCCCAGGCCTCGTTTCTTCTTCTGCTCATTTCAGCAAGAATTCCAATCCACGGGCGGTTATATTCACTAAAACCTTCCCCGCTTTGTTTTTTGTAAACCCAGTGAATGTTTTTTGACATATCGCCGAACCACAGGGAATCAAACTGTTTTTTTGAAAGGTCTTTTATGGGAGTATCCAAAGTCCATCCGTTTGCCAGAGCAATTCCTTCAAACATTGCCTGGTTCCAACTTGAATCAGGATTAAAAAAAGGAAATGCTCCCTGATTAAAACTTAAATTCCTGTCTGGAAGAATTTTCGATTCATCCCATGTCATTTTTTCACCAAGACCAGTACACTCAGGACAGGCCCCAAAAGGATTGTTAAAAGAAAAAAGACGGGGTTGAAGTTCTGGAACAGATATTCCGCAGTCAGGACAGGCATTCTGCTGGCTGAAAAAAACTTCTTCTTCACGAAATTCCCCGTTTTCTTCTGGCACACGCTTCAATACCTGCAAAATTCCCCCGGAACTTAAAAGAGATGTTTCAATGCTTTGGGCAAGTCGGTTTCTTGAATCAGCCTTTATTGAAATTCTGTCAACAACTATTTCGATTGTATGTTTTTTCTGCTTGTCAAGTTTAATGGAATCAGAAAGTTCAACCATAAGTCCATCAATACGGGCTCTTACAAAACCAGATTTTTGTGCATCCTGAATGATTTTCTGATGTTCACCTTTTTTTCCGCGGATTACAGGAGAAAGAAGGGTTATTTTTGTTCCTTCCCCCCAGTCCATAATAGACTGAATAATCTGATCAACAGTCTGTTCTTTTATTTCTCTGCCGCATTCAGGACAATGAACATGACCGGTTCTGGAAAAAAGAAGGCGGTAGTAATCGTATATTTCCGTAACAGTTCCCACAGTTGACCGGGGATTGTTATGGGTAGTTTTCTGCTCTATGGAAATTGCAGGAGACAGGCCTTCGATAAGATCCACATCAGGCTTGTCCATGCTGCCTAAAAACTGTCTGGCATAGGAAGACAAAGATTCCATGTACCTTCGCTGACCTTCTGCAAACAAAGTATCAAATGCCAGAGAAGATTTTCCAGAACCTGAAAGACCAGAAATAACTACAAGACTGTTACGGGGAATTTCAACATTTATATTTTTCAGGTTATGTTCCCTTGCCCCCTGAATTCTGATTTTTTCACCATGGACTTCGTTTATAGCCTTCATTTTTTTTATTATCTCCAGTAATTATTCCTGATGAATGATTGCACTTCCATAAAAACACCGCATTAAAGTGTGCTTAAAAACTTTTAAATTTCCATATTCATTGCTGAGCGGACTTCTTCCAAAGTTTTAACGGCAATTTCCCTTGCCTTTTTTACGCCGTCGTTAAGAACCTGCCGGATATAATCGGTATTTCCTTCAAGTTCCCTGCGTTTTTGTCTTAAAGGTTTCAGTTCTTCATTAAGAACTTCTGTAAGAAGGCTTTTCAATTTTCCGCCGCCACCGTCGCCAATGCCGGCAGCAACCTGTTCAGGATCTTCTCCCGTACAAAGGGAAATAAGCCTTAAAAGGTTTGCCACTTCCGGGCGTCTTTCCGGCTCGTATGTAATAAATCTTTCCTGATCTGTTTTTGCCTTTTTTACAGCTTTTGCCGTTTCATCTTCGGAAGCAGAAAGCATTATGGCGTTTCCAAGGGATTTAGACATTTTTGCATTGCCATCAAGTCCTAAAATCATTGGAGTTTTTGAAAGCAGTGCATGAGGTTCCGGGAAAATAGGATTATCAGGACAGAATTTTTTATTGAATCTTTTTGCAATAAGCCTTGCAATTTCCAGGTGAGGAAGCTGATCTTTTCCTACAGGAACAACATTTCCTTTGCAGAAAAGAATATCTACAGCCTGATGTACAGGATATGTAAGCATACCTGCATTTACCGTTGTAAGCTGAGATTTTTGAATTTCATCTTTTACAGTAGGATTCCTGTTAAGTTCGCTACTGGAAACAAGGGTTAAAAAAGGAACCATAAGCTGATTCGCCTCCGGTACATGAGAGTGAGGATAAATGCACACATTTTCTCCCGGCTCAATTCCGGCAGCCAGATAATCAATAACAAGTTCTTTTGTATTCTGGCTTATTCTGTCAAAGGCATCATGATCTGTAAGTACCTGATAGTCGGCAATTAAAATCATTGTAGGAACGCCCATTTTAGAAAGGCGTACCCGATTTTTAAGGGAACCAAAATAATGACCTATATGAAGTCTTCCAGTAGGCCTATCTCCCGTAAGAACACGATATTTCTTTGGATTAAGGGCAAGATCCTTTTCTATTTCGGCAGACTTCCTCATCGCCTCTGCAAGGATTTTTTCGCTGTTAGATTCGTATTCTTCTTTTTCTGTCATGTCGCTCATAATAAAAAATCTCCATATTAAAACAATGGGAAAATCTACCATAAAAAAAATGTATGTTCAATTAAACCCCAGTGCTTCTGTGCTTCCGCATTTAATAATTTAAAACAGCACTGACCGTCGCAACTGTTCAGTGCAAAACCGTGCGATCCTAAATTAAACCCCAAAAATTACAAAATACAACTGTTTTCTACTCAACATTTTTTGCCTGTTCCCGAATGTTTTCCAGGGCATCCTTGGCATTTACTACCATTGCCCCCACCTCCGCAAACTGATTTTTAGATCCGATTGTGTTTATTTCCCGGTTTGCTTCCTGACATATAAAATCAAGTCTTTTTCCGGGAAGAGGATTTTCCGTAAGTTCTTTTTCCAGAGCATCAAGATGACTGTTAAGCCGGATAATTTCTTCGTTTACAGTGTATTTTACAACCATAGCAGCAACTTCCGCCATAATTCTGTTTTCATCAGCCTTATCCCCTAAAATTTCATTAAAGCGGCAAGTTATCTGTTCCCTGAATTTTTCTTCCATCTTTGGCTGCCACGAAACAAAAAAGTGAGCACATTTTTTTAGAGCCGAAAGTTTTTCCAGCAGATCTTTTTTTAAATTTTCACCTTCTCTTTTTCTGTCAGCAAGGAACATTTCAAAAACTTCGTTAAAAACAGGTTCAATAAGATTCCAGTAAAATTCCGCATCATAGTTATGACATACATTCATTACGCCTTCCTGCTGAACAATAAGGGAAAGAGGAATTTCTTCGTTTTTCCCAAGAATACCGTTTAATTCAGAAAAAGCACTGTAATACATTAAAGCAGCATTTTTATCTACAGTTACAGTAGATTTTGACCCCAATTCCTTTATCCTTATAAAAACCTCAACTTTTCCCCGGGAAACTTTCTCCGAAACAATATTGCGGATTTTTGATTCCAGCGGATTCATAAAAGAAGGCATATAAATGTTTAAATCCAGAAACCTGTTGTTTACAGACTTAATTTCCACGCTAAACTGAATATCACTCTCCACAGTTTCCTTAAAAGCATAACCAGTCATACTGTTCATAAAAATTCCCCCAAATTCATTCATATTTTTTATATGGGCGGCTTTTGTTTCATTTCATTACACAAAATCGGACCATTCACCCTTCCGGCATTACGCCTTCATTCGACGCAGCAAAGCTGCTTACGAACTGCTTCGCAGGGGCTACTGTTCCTGCCGCAGAAAATTTCGTTAATCCAGACATTCCATTTTTTCAAGAATCATTTTTCCCACTTTCCAGTTATCACCGGCACCCATCGTTACAAAAACAAACCCTTCCGGGAACATGGCAGAAGAATCTTCCTGCAAAAGGGAAAGTCCCTTACGAAAAGCTTCATCAAATTCCGGACAGTAAAAAACTTCACGGTGATGCAGGGAAGTTTTCTGTGCAAGAAGTTCTCCAGACACAGACGAATCCGACTTTTTTTCTCTGGCACTAGGATAAATTTTATTTATAATCACCTGATCGGCAGCAGAAAAACAGGAAGAAAATTCTTCAAGAAGAGCTTCTGTCCTTGAATATGTGTGGCTCATAAAATCAACAATTATTTTTCTTCCTGCATAAAATTTCTTTAAGCCTTCCAGAGTTGTTTTTATTGCCGTGGGATGGTGACCGTAATCATCAATAAAAATAACGCTCTGACCGAATCTGTTTTTACTCCGGCCAATAATTTCGCATCTTCTCTTTCCTCCGCAAAATTTTAGAAGGGCGGAAGAAATTTTTTCTGAATAATCCAGCGGATTTTTTTCTGCCTGCTTTAAAATACAGAAAGAAAGGGCAACAGCGGCGGCGGCATTCTTTACATTATGAAGGCCTGGAACACGAATACCAAGGTTAAGGCCTGATCCAAGAGAAAAATGCTGAACTCCGTTTTCAAGTTTTCCGGGAATAATGCGGAAATCTCCCTCTGCATTAAATCCATAAGGAATGCAATTTAAATCCGGCCGCTTATTTTTGGAAATTATAACAGCCTCCTCCGCCCCCTTATCGTCGGCGCAGTAAATAACATCTCCTCCAGAGGGAAGTTTGCATATATAATCTACAAAGGCATTTAAAATATCGTTGTAAGAAGGATAATAGTCCTGATGGTCGCTTTCTACAGAAGTAAGAATAATTTTCTTCGGACAAAAATCCATAAAGTGCCTCTGATACTCGCAGGTTTCCGCAATAAAAAAAGGAGGATTTCTGGAAGAATCTTTACCTTCCAGAAATGGACTTGTATATGTACAGGAATTTCCAAAGGAAGAAATTATGCTTCCTGCAAGAACCTGCCCGTCCAGCCCCAGTTCCTTAAAGACAGTACCGCAAAGCCCTGTTGTAGTTGTTTTTCCATGAACACCGCATATACCGCAGCTGTACGACAGGGAAGAATAAAGCCCCAGTGCCTTTGAATAAAGCAGGCAGGGAATTTTCATTTTTTGAGCCTGTATTAAATCCAGATTAGTTTCCAGACTATAAGCCGAAGAATAAACGACAAAAGCTGTATCTAAAGTTATATTGTCTGCCGAAAAAGCAAGGGGCTTTATGCCCAGTTTTTCAAGAATTTCATCAGTATAAAACCTTTCACAAACATCACTTCCAGTTACTACCGCCCCCCTTCCGCAGAAAATTTCCACTAGGGCAGCCATTCCCGTTCCCTTTATTCCCACAAAGTGAACATGTACATTTTTAAGGCTGGAAGGCAAAGCAAAATCATTCATCGTAAAACTCCGGAAAATATTTTTAAATTAACATTCAATCCGAAAAAATTGTACTTCAAATAAAAAAAAAATTCATCACATAATTTTAAACATAGCAGGGCCTTCAGCATTATAAATTGATGAGAAAAATTGGGGCGCGAAGGAGCGAAT
>CAMAFU010000041.1 GCA_945833725.1 uncultured Treponema sp. | reverse complement strand
AATAAGGGTTTGCACTACTTTTCCATACATAAAAATTAAAATAAAATAAATTTATTTTTAAGGGAAAAGTTTTACTCCTTACATAAAGACATGTACTGCTTTTTGCAGCGAAAAGTCCTCTGGTCTCAGGTTAAGGAGTATGGGAGTTTTTATGAACAAATTTAATTTTTGCCCGAAATGCGGCTGTAAAGATATTGTTTCTTTGGACAGAAAATGGATTTGCGGAAAATGCGGGTTTGAGCTTTACAATAATGTAGCTTCGGCTGTTGGTTTGATTATTCAGGACAAGGAAGGAAAAATTCTTTTTGAAGTAAGAAAAAAAGAACCGAAAAAAGGTTTTTTGGCGTTTCCAGGCGGTTTTGCTGATCCTGGAGAAACTGCCGAAGAAGCCTGTTTTCGGGAATGCAGGGAAGAGTTGGGCGTTGAAATAAAAAATCTCCGCTATGTTGGAAGTTTTCCCAACACTTATGAATACAATGGAATTTTATATAAAACCTGCGATCTTTTTTTTGAAGCCGAACTGGAGGATAATGCCACTATGGTTTTGCAAAAAGATGAAGTTTCTGATATAAAAAAAGTGCCTGTAAATTCCATCGAAGATGTAGACAACATTCCTCTGGCATTTAAAAGTGCTTCAGAAATTTTAAAGCTTTGGGTAAAATCTGTAAAATAAGATTTAAGGGAGATATAACAAATATGAATAAAATGACACTTGCGGTGACTGCCGCTGCGGCTGTAGTTTATGCGGTACTAATTGCTTCCATTCCTTTCAGAATAAAAAAAATTGACAGAAAAAAGGGAGCTCTTCTTATGCAGTTAAAAAGCGAACCGCCTTTTAGAAACATTGCCGTTCTTGTTATTGCTGCCCTTCTTATTGGAATTGTGCCTTTCAGAAATTTTGCCCTTTATCTCGGCTTAATTTTTGATGCAACGGCTCTTTTGGCAACATGGATGTCTGTTAAAGAAATTGCCAGTTCCGGCCGCAACGGTGTTTTTGAAAACATGATAATAAGCGAAACAACAGCCATCTGTTACGATGATATTCTTTCGCTTCCTACTGTTTCCTACGAAAATGATGAAGAAACAACTCAAGTTGATTTCCGCATTCTGGAAGTAATTCCTAAAAAAGGCAGAAAGATTCAGCTTATTTTTCCTGACGAAACAACTCGCAATACAGCCCTTGAATTTATTTTAAAACAGTGTCCGCGTCTTAAGGGTTAGTTTCTGTTTTTCTGCCCTTTTCTGCAATTATCTTTACAAGCTCCTGAACAGTACGAATTCTAAAAGCACCTTCTTCGCTTTCGGGAGCGTATACTTTTTTAAAGCCCAGTTCTTTTGCTGTTTTTACCCTTAATTTAAGTCTTTGTACAGGGCGAATTTCTCCTGCAAGACTAAGTTCCCCTGTTAAAACAGAATTTTCTTCCATTTCAATTCCTGTTCGGGCAGAATACAAACTGGCTGCCAAAGCGGCATCTATGGCACTTTCGGAAAGTTTAACACCTCCAGCAACATTTATGTATATATCCTGATTGCTGAAAGTAAGTCCTGTCTTTTTTTCTAAAACCGCTGCAACACGAGCAACTCTGGCAGAATCAATCTTATCGGAATAAACCCGGCTTATACTTGATTTTGCAGGAACTGTAAGTGCCTGAATTTCTACGATGAAAATTCTGCTGCCTTCAAATACAGCCGTATTGGCAACGCCGGCAGGAGGCCTTCCTTCCCGTTTTGTAAGGAACATTGCACTGGGATCTCCTATTCCTTCAAGCCCTTTTTCTGTCATTAAAAAAAGTCCCAGTTCATCAACAGAACCAAACCTGTTTTTTCCGGCCCTTAAAAAACGAATGTCATCATCGTTTCTTTCAAAGGAAACTACTGTATCAACCATGTGTTCAAGACTTTTCGGTCCTGCAATGTTTCCATCTTTTGTAACATGGGCAGACATTACAAGTACGCAATCCCTCTCTTTTGCCCAGCCTATAAGTTCGTTTGCACAGAATTTCAGTTGATTTATTGTACCGGGAATAACTCCGGCTTCCAGAGAATAAACAGTTTGAATCGAATCTATTACTGCAAAAACAGGATTAAGGGAAACAAGAGTTTCTTTTATATCTTCAAGACGCATTGAACACAAAAGGGAAATTCCCGTTGAATCAAGATTAAGTCTGTCTGCCCGGCCTTTTATTTGCCCTGCACTTTCTTCGCCGGAAACATAAAGAACTTTTTCGGCTGTATTTTTTGCAATGCTGGCTGCTGTTTGAAGAAGAAGGGTACTTTTTCCAATGCCTGGTTCGCCGCCAATAAGAATAACGCTTTTTTTCATTGCACCGCCGCCAAGTACACGGTCAAATTCATCTATTCCAGTATTAAGCCGGGAATTTTCCAGAGGATTTACCTGAGACAAAAGGACTGGCGTATTTTTTTTGCTTGCGCCGCCATCGAAAGAATGGGAAACAGAATTGGGATCAATAAAACATTCTTCAAGAGAATTCCATGTTCCGCATTCAGGACACCTGCCAAGCCATGTAGGTCTTGTGTATCCACATTCACCGCATTTATACATTGTTGTTTTTTTTTGAGCCATCCCTTTCCCCTTTGTTTTTATAATTTTCTATCCTCGTGAATGAACCTTCACAAACTCCTCCAGAGAAACGGCTTTTCCGTACAGATAGCCCTGATAGATTGCACAGCCCAGATTTTCCAGCATTTCGTGCTCTTTTTTGGTTTCTACAAACTCTGCCACCACATCAAAGTGCAGCGAACTTGAAAGATATATTATAGAAGAAATTATGTCCCGGCTCCGCTGATTTTCCAGAGCGGCCTTTACCAGTGCTCCGTCAATTTTTACAAGGTCAAACTGATTCTGCTGCAGGTACTTGAGGGAAGTGTGCCCCATGGAAAAATCATCCAGTGCAAGACGGCAGCCGATTTCCCGAAGTTTTTTAAATACCGCATCCGTTTCTTCGTCTTTTCCAAGCGCCATTTCTTCGGTAATTTCTATGCACAGGTTTCCTTCTTTAAGGTCGTATTTTTCCACAAGCTTTTTTAAGTGGGCAATGAACGCCGGATTATAAAAGGTTGCAACGGTGCTGTTTATGCTAAGTTTGAACTTTCCGCCGAACACGCTGATAAACTGCGGAAGAGCTTTTGCCCCTGTTTCCATTATGTAGCGTTCCAGTTCCCAGAGCATTCCGCTTTCGCCGGCAATTTTTACGATTAAAGGAGGATAGATTACGCCGTAAACAGGATGTTCCCACCTTAAAAGAGCCTCCGCCCCGATGCACTTTCCGCTGCTGTCGTACTGAGGCTGGTATTTGAGCTTTACTTCCTTTGTTAAAATGGCAGAACGAAGCTCGTTTACAAGGGATTTTGCAAGGATTCCCTGAGAATTTTTTAATTCCGTCAAAGTTACAGGCACAAGGGATTTTTCGCTTTCTTTAAGGGTGGCAATGAGCTTTTTCATGTTCAGCAGGTTTTCCGACTCGTTCTTTTTGTCGTAGCGCAGGATGAAGGGCCGGTAAATAAGGACGGCAACTGCAAGGTTTACGATTTGAAGCACGCTGCCGGAAAAAGAGCCGGTGGCCTGATAGCCGCTTAAAATAACAGGGGTAGTCCAGTGAATCTGGTTCACCGTTACGGCAACAAGACCAAACTTTACCGCAAGGTAAGAAAGGGTGTACATTACGACCGGCACGGCAATAAACGGAATAAGAAGGCTCAAGTTGTATACAATCGGAAGCCCGAACACCAGAAGTTCGTTTATGTTAAAGAAAATGGGGCCCGCCGACATTACAGCAAGCCGTCTGGTAGTTTTTCTCTTGCTGAAAATAAGGACAGCGATTATAACTGCAAGAGTAGTACCGCAGCCGCCCATAATTACAAAGTTGTCGATAAAAGACTTGGAAACGATGCTTCCGTTAATTTCGGTAAATTTTTCGGCGGCAACCTGCTCCAAAAGATTGCTTCCGTGAATGCCCACAAACCACATTCCCTGAGAAAGAAAAATAAACAGAAGGCCACTGAAGTAAGAACGCTCCATGTTGTCAAAAATCTTATTCATGGCAGCCACAAAAAGATCCTGAATGCAAGTCCGCCCGGTGGTAACGATTATGATGTAGTTAATAAGGGAAAAAACGGTGATTACGCAGGCAGCAGGAATTAAAGACTCAAGGGTGGAATTAAAAACAGAATCCGTACCGTCAGCATAAAGACTGTTTCTGGTTTTAAAAAGCCGGCAGAAAAGTGCAAACAGAACAGAACCGCCTACAGAAGCAAGAAGGGCCGCAAACATACCCCGTCCGCTGAACATAAGGATGTTGAAAAATTCATCAAAAATATTGCCTTCAAAAAAGCCGATCATGACGAAAAAACAGGCAAGGACAGTAGCCACACAAGGAAAAGAAGAAGTCTTGTGTTCGCCGTTTAAAATCCTGTCGTAACAGGTACTTACGGAAACCGCCGTATACAAAGAAAGCATGCCTAAAGTTGCGCTGTCCACAAAAGCAAGAATCTTGTAAATAGTACCGCCGGCAAAAGTTCGGATAAAATTCTGGTACAAAGGAAACTGTATATTTTCAAGCAGACAGGCAAAAGAACCGATCATCAGAACCTGAATGACCATCACAAGCCCGTTTTTAATCGCCTGGGGAACAGGCTGAAACAAGCCCACCGTAACATTTTTATTCATAAGTTTAAGTATAACACTTTTTCCGTAAAATAAAAATTACATATGGGCGGCTTTTGGGAGGTATGCTTCCTTCGCAAGGCTCAGGAACCCCACCACCCAAAACCAGGCTTTCCAGGGTTCCGCGCCAGTGCGCTCCATTCGTCCGCTACGCTCCCGAACGGCTCCGCCGCCCTTCCAATCCTATGCCGCAGGCAAGGCGTATACAACTTTGAAATTAACGATTTTGTGGAAATCGTTCAAAAAAAATAGTGAAGAAACTGCACTTTTTGCTTTGTAAAATCTTGAAATATCTGCATTTTTTACCTTTCAAAATCTTGAAGAAACTGCACTTTTTTGCCTATAATTATACTGAAGGAATGTAAAAAATGTCTGTTTTTAAAAGAAAAGCTTTTTATGCCCTTAAAGACTGGAAAGAAAATTTTGCTCCTCATTATGCAGCCATTCTGGAAGGTGCAAGGCGGGTAGGAAAATCCACCATAGCAGAAGAATTTGCAAAAAATAATTACCGCTCATTCATTAAAATCGATTTTGCAAATGTTGAACCAGAAATTCTTTCTGCATTTGATGATATTTCAAAACTGGATATATTTTTTTTACGGCTTCAGACGATTACAGGAATCACTTTGTATCCTCGTGAATCTGTCATTGTTTTTGATGAAATTCAACTGTTCCCAAAAGCAAGGCAGGCAATCAAATATCTTGTGGCCGATGGACGCTACGATTATATCGAAACAGGTTCTCTAATCAGCATAAAAAAGAATGTAAAAGACATAGTTATTCCCTCCGAAGAGCATAAAATTCCTGTTTATCCTATGGATTATGAAGAGTTTATGTGGGCAACAGGAAATACAACCTACAATCTTTTAAGGCAGCTTTACAAAACAAACAAAAGTGTGGGTAACGATGTTAACCGAAAACTTATGCGGGATTTTCGTATCTATATAGCGGTGGGTGGAATGCCTCAGGCTGTTCAGGCGTATGTTGATGGGAAAAATTTTTCTTTTATTGATGCAGTAAAACGAAGTATCATTGATTTATATATTGACGATTTTAAGAAAATCGATAGTTCAGGACTAATTGGAAAAATGTATAAATCAATTCCAAGTCAGCTTGCAACAAAGAAAAAACGCTATGTCATTTCAAAGGCAACACAAAAAAGGCAGACAAACAGAGATGTTGAACGCTTTTCTGACCTCTTGGATTCAAAAACGGTCATTCCCTGTTACAACACAAAAAATCCAAGTTCCGCACTTTCCCAAACCCAGTCTGATGACACATTTAAACTCTATCTTTCTGATACAGGGTTGTTTGTAACCATGATTTTTGAAATTTCTTCTAAATCCGGCGAAAACATTTATGCAAAACTTTTAAGCGATAAGCTTCCCTGCGATTTAGGATATCTTTATGAAAATGCCGCTGCACAGATTATTGCCTGTACAAACCGCACTCCTTATTATCACACCTGGGAAAAAGAAGGCAGCACTCATTATTATGAAGTTGATTTTTTATTACAAACCGGCTCAAAAATAATTCCGGTTGAAGTAAAGTCATCTTCAAGCAAAAAACACGAATCCATAGATGAATTTTGCCGTAAATATTCAAAACAGACAGAGCGCCCCCTGCTCATTTCTCAAAAAGATGTAAAAAATGAAGGACAGCTTATGTTCAAACCCCTTTACATGCTTCCCTTCGTGCTGGAGGACTTGTAAGTAATTCTTACAGGCGGATTGTCATTAGGTTCGTTTTCTTCCAGGGCAGTGATTTAGGCGACGATTTCCTGCTGTTCGGCTAGAGGGGGGAAACGAGAATTTTTTCTCCAAAATTTGGAACAGTTAATTGCGGTATAGTTCCGCCTGTATATGGACAAATTGTAACAGCAGGAATTTGTCTGCGGCAAGGATAGTAGTGGCGCCGAAGGCGTTCGGAAAATCGGCGGACTTTAGGCTGCTGATTTTCTGAATGGAGCGGTTTTGCGCGGAACCACGGATAGCCTGATTTTGGAAAGTCTGCGTACTGAGCGGTGCGAAGGAAGCTGACTTTCCAAAAGCCGCCCGATATTCCCCTCACCTTTAGTTTTTAATAAACATTATTTTTATGCCGGTTTTTTTGTATTTTTTGTACAGGTTTTTCTGGGAATAAAAACGGCGGAAAATCTGGTTTATTGAATGGTGATCCCGTTTGTAAACCCTGCAGGCCCGCTTTAACATATTTGCACTGACAAAATAAATTTTCTGGCAGAGGTTCATTATTTCGGGGATTTTATAAAGCACGGTGGCATTAAGAAGGATCGTTTTGCCTCTGTTTTCGCCGATAATTTCTTTAACAAGCTGCACTACCTTTGGATATACGATTTTTTCCTGAGCCATAAGAAGTTTGGAATCTTTAAAAACTATTTTGCCCAGATTTTTTCTGTTGATTGTGCCGTCGTCTTTTAAAAGTTCAATTCCGCTTTGCCGTGCAATTTCGCCAAAACTTTGCAGAATTTCGTTTTTTGAAAGTTCGATTGCCTTATGAACAAGAGTGTCAAAATCAACGCTGATTGCCCCGTATTTTTCCAGAATGGAACAGACATGGTTTTTCCCCGCCCCCATTTTTCCGGTAAGGCAAATAAGCTGTTCAGTTTTAAGTAAATCTATTTCTTCCTGCGGTAAAATTTTTTTCATATTTTGACCTGTTTAAGCAGATTAGTGAAATTCTCCCCAGGATTTTCCGTACTCAACGGAAACTTTCAGCGGAACCCGAAGTTTTACGGCATTTTCCATACATTTCGTTAAAAGATTTACAGTTTCTTCTATTGTATTGGGCGAATCCGGACACTCTAAAATCAATTCATCGTGAACCTGAAGCAAAAGTTTTGCCTGAGAATTTGTTTTTTTAAGTTCACCGTAAACATCAATCATGGCTTTTTTTACAATGTCGGCGGCACTTCCCTGCACCGGCGTATTTTTCGCAATGCGTATGGCGGCTTCTTTTTCGACCCTATTAGAAGAATTTATGCCCGGAATAAAACGGCGGCGGCCCATAATTGTTTCCACAAAACCTGTTTCTTCCGCTTTTTTTACATTTTCGTCAAAAAACGATTCAACGCCGGAATATACATTAAAATAACTTGAAATAAATTCCTGTGCCTGTTTCCGCTGAATTTTTAGTTCGTTGGCAAGTCTGAACGCCCCCATTCCGTACATAAGCCCGAAATTTAAAGTTTTAGCTGTACGGCGCATTTCTGGCGAAACAAGTTCCTGTTCAACTCCATAAATTAATGAAGCCGTTAATTTGTGAACATCATGGCCGGAATTAAAGGCCTGACACAAATTTGGATCTCCGCTTAAGTGGGCAAGAACAACAAGTTCAATCTGGGCATAATCGGCGGAAATTAAAACCTTGCCTTCAGGTGCAATAAATGCTGAACGGATTTTTCTGCCTTCTTCTGAACGGACGGGAATATTCTGAAGGTTCGGATTGTTAGAGGAAAGCCTTCCTGTAGCAGTTCCAGTCTGCATGTAATTTGTGTGAACACGGCCCCATTCGTCTGCCATCTGCGGCAAAACTTCTACATAAGTGGAAAGAAGTTTGGATTTTGCCCGGTAATCTAAAATCAACCCAGGTACAGGATCATCGTTTACAAGACTTTCCAGCACATCAGTATCTGTAGAATAACCGGTTTTCGTTTTTTTGCCATGGGAAAGGCCTCTTTCTTCAAAAAGAACAGTACTAAGCTGTTTGGGAGACGCAATGTTAAATTCGTGGCCAACAACATCGTAAATTTTCCGTTCTTCTTCCAAAAGTTTTGTTTTTAACTCCAGGGCATAATTTTTTAAAACAGAATCATCAATATGAATGCCCGAAATTTCCATACTGGCAAGAACAGGCAGAACTTTCATTTCCATATTTTTAAAAAGTCCGCTTAATCCAGCTTCGTTTAACTGCGGCAGAAAAAGTTGAGCCAGTGAAAGAGTAAAATCCGCATCTTCTGCACCATAACTGGCCGCATCCGAAAGTTTAACATCCGCAAAAGTCTGATTTTTTCCCACCAGCTGCGAAAATTCCGTTCCTTTAAGCCCCAATTTCTGTTCAGCCAAAGTTTCCAGCGAAAAAGGAGATTTACCCGGCCTATCTGGTTCCAAAAGCCAAGCCGCAACCATAGTATCAAAAATTTCAGGATACAGCGGGCGTTCCCTGCCTGAAGGCAGGTCGGACTTTCCGGCCTTCCGCTCATCGCTCCATTCTTCCGCTTCGCTACAGAACGCCTGCGGCGGGCCTCCAATTCCTAACGCATCAAAACCGTTGCAAGCCAAAACCTCCAGATCAAACTTTGCATTGTGCATTACAATGGTACATTCAGGAACAAAAAGTCTGGCCAACTGTTCAAAAGCATTTTTTTTGGAAATTAATGCCGGAGCAAAAAGAGGATCTTCGTTTAAAATAAGAGGAACATAAATTCCGCTTCCTTTAGAAAAACTTAAACTAAAACCAACAAGATTTGCTTCTCTTGTGTTAAGGCTGTCTGTTTCCGTATCTAACGCAACGAATTTTTTTTCGAGGGCAGAATCGACAAATTCAATAAGTTTTAAAAGTTCCGTACAGCTTTCATAATTTCCGCAGTTCTGTTTAATTTTTATTGAAGAATCAGCGGCCGAATCTGGAATATCTTTTAAATCAGCTGACTGCAATTTTTTTTCTGTGGAAGGAAGAAGTTCCCTGTATGCTTTAGAAATTGCAGGAAGTTCCCTTTGTGCCATTTCCGAGGCAAACTGACTGAAATTTAATTTTGAAATGGAAAAATCAGAAAAATCATCGTTCATGGTAAGAGGAACATTCTGGCAGAGGGTAATAAGTTTTTTGGAAAGAATGGCATTTTCTTTTCCGTTTTTTATTTTCTGACCTGCAGCACCTTTTATAGAATCAGCATTTTCCAGAATTCCTTCCAGAGAGCCGTACTCACTTATAAGTTTAACGGCAGTTTTAGGGCCAATGCCCGCAACACCCGGAACATTATCGGCCGAATCGCCAGTAAGACTTAAAAGATCAAGAATTTTCTCCGGCGAAACGCCCCATTCAGTTTCAATTTCAGCAGGACCATATTCCAGCCAGGTTTTAACTTTATCGGGACGGAGAATATGTATTTTATCGCAGGCAAGCTGCTGCAAATCTTTGTCGGCACTTAAAATAAGGCAGTTTCTGCCGGAATCAGCGCATTTTTTTGCAAGAGTTGCAATAACATCGTCGGCTTCAAAACCGTCAGCTCGTATAACAGGAACACCAAGAATTTCAAGACACTCTTCAATCATAGGAAACTGGTCTTTTAAATCCTGAGGAGTTTCCGTTCTGTTAGCCTTGTAATCGGGAAATTGAACATGACGAAAAGTAGGAGTTTTACTGTCCATGGCGGCAACAAAAAACTGAGGCTTAAAATTTTTAAAAAGAATGCTCAAATTCCTGAAAAACCCGAAAAGAGCACTTATATTCTGACCTTTGGAATTAGTAAGCGGATGAGAAAAAAAAGCATAGTATTCACGAAAAATCAGACCGTAACTATCAAGCAAAAAGAGAGTGTTATTGTCAATAAAATCGTTCATAAGGTAATTTTAAACATAAAACAAATAAATGTCGATTAAGGAAAGAAAAAAACGCCATCAAAAAACAGCCGGCACAACTTTTACCAATATTTTTAACTTTTCCACCCGTTAATAATTGACACGATTCAATATTTTTCATATAATCAACTTCAATACGACGCGGGGTAGAGCAGTTGGCAGCTCGTCGGGCTCATAACCCGGAGGCC
>CAMAFU010000040.1 GCA_945833725.1 uncultured Treponema sp. | reverse complement strand
ACATGTAGAAAAAGGTATCAAAAAAAAATTGAAAGTTCAATGTATGCACAAATCAATGCCAAAGAGTTTTTGCCCTGACAATCCTTATCTGCCACTAGACACAATATAAAACAATCTGATAAAATGATAAAACTTATTGAAGGCGTGTTTTGTAAACACAAGGAGGAACGTTGGCAGACCCAAAAAATTTACGGATTAACGAACATATCCGTGTACGCGAGGTGCGGTTAATTGATGATGAAGGTGGACAGAATGGTATTGTTTCCACCAGAGAGGCATTAGAATTAGCTAAAGAGAGAAATCTCGACCTTGTGGAAGTGTCCCCTAACGCAAATCCACCGGTTTGTAAAATATTGGACTTCGGCAAGTACAGGTACGAGCAGGAAAAAAGGCTCCGTGATTCCCGCAAGAACCAAAAAGCCCTTAAAATCAAGGAAATTCGAATGCAGCCTAAAATTGGCTCTGGCGATCTTGATACAAAGGCAAAACATGTTCAGGAATTTCTTGACGAAGGTGATAAGGTAAAGGTTACCATCCGTTTCCGCGGAAGGGAACTGGCTCACACCGAGTTAGGCTATGATGTCCTGAAAGAAGTAGAAAACAGGCTTAAAGAAGGTTCATACACAATCGAAAAACCTGCCGCAATGGAAGGTCGTTTTATGTCCATGACCTTAAATTCAAAAGCCAAATAAGGAAATGAGGTAAAAAAAATGCCTAAAATGAAGACAAAAAAAGCTTCAGCAAAGAGATTTTCTCTTACTGGAACTGGAAAAGTTAAGTACAAGAAAATGAATCTTCGTCATATTTTGACAAAGAAATCATCAAAAAGGAAGATGCACCTTCGTGCTTCTGGTATTCTTTCGGAAGATTCTGCAGCAAGAATCCGTAAACAGCAGCTTCCATACGGCTGATAAATTATTACTTTCAGGAGATAATTAAATGTCTAGAGCAATAGATGGAACAAAACGCAAGAATCGTCGTGCAAAGATTCTTAAACTTGCAAGTGGATTTACAGGACGCCGCGGAACAAACTACAAAGCCGCAAAAGACGCTGTTGTAAAAGCCCTCTGCCACTCTTATGTAGACCGCAGAGATCGCAAAGGTGATTTCCGCCAGTTGTGGATTGCCCGTATAAATGCTGCTGTAAGAGATGAAGGAATTTCTTACTCACGCTTTATCGACGGTCTTAACAAGGCAGGTGTTACACTTAACCGCAAAGCTCTTTCAAATATGGCAATTGAAGACCCTGTAGCATTCAAAGCTGTTGTTGAAGTTGCTAAAAAAGCTTTGGCAAAATAACCTTATTAAGGAAGTAAAGCATGGTTTCCCTCGATCAAGTCCTTCTTCTGAAAAACAAAGTTGAAAACGCTGTTGCTAAAATTGCACAGCTTAATGCAGAAAATGCTGCTTTGCGTAGAAAATGCGCAGAGCTCACAAATGCACTTTCAGCAAAAACGGAGCAGTTTTCTTCATTTCAGGAAGATCAGGATAAAATTGAAGAGGGAATCCTTAAAGCTTTGGAAAGGCTGGATTCTGTAGAAAATGCAGTTCACAGTTCAGCTTTACATACAGAAGAAAAGCCTGTTTTGCAGACTGTTTCTTCTGTACCCCACGATTCTGACATTAAATTTCAGAATGTTTCCATAGAGTCCTTTGACTCCGTTTCTTCAGAAAAAGAAACTTTCAGCGGAGAAGTTCAAAAAAATCCGCCGGTAAAATCAGAAGAACCTTTTATTACTGCACAGAATAATTCTAAAACCGGTTTTTCTTCGCCTTCTGTGGAAAACAAAAACATTTCTTCCGCAGAGAATATTCCCCTCGAAAACACGACTCCACAAAGTGAATCAGAAAGTCAGCAGCCTCTTTTTCCTATTTTTTAATTTATGCTTTAAGGGATTTTATGGGAAAACTTTCTATTAACCTTCTTGGCACACTGTTCTCTATAAATGCTTCAGAAGATGATGCTTATCTTGAATCCCTTTTAGACAACTACACTCAAGTAGTAAACAAAATTCAGTCCAACGGAATGAGACTTAACGATTTGCAGATTGCAATCCTTGCCGGAATAATGGTAACAGACGAGCTTTTTAGGGAAAGGGCAAAAAAAACAGATTACAAAAATAATACGGCTAGTGATGATGAAGCTGAAAAGCAGACTATAGAAATGATAAAAAAGCTGGAACAAGCATTAAATGCTAAGTAAAACATAACATTTAATGCCTAGTTTTCTATTTCTGCGGCAAGGATAGTAGTACCGCCGCAGGCGTTCAAAAAAGATGGTGGACTTTAGGACGCCATCTTTTTTGAATGAAGCGTTAGCGGAAGTACGGATAGCCTGGTTTTTGCCTGGTGAGCCTGTCGAACCAGACAAAAAGCCGCCCAAATTTAAAATAAACGGATTTACAGTAAAAATATGTTTGACTTTATTATATGGATTGACGGAGATTCCTGTCCTAAGATTTTAAAGGATTTTCTTTTTCGGGAAAGCAGAATAAAAAAAATTAAGATTTGTGTTGTTGCAAACAGAGATTTAAAAATTCCTGAAGATGATTTTATTTCAATGATTGTGTGTCCCAATGTTTCTGGAGCTGCTGACGACTATATTTTTGAGCAATGTAAAGGCGATGATGTTGTTGTAACCCGGGATATTGTTTTTGCAGACCGTCTTATTGAAAAAGGCATTTTTGTAATGAATGACAGAGGTATTGTTTTTACGAAAGACAACATTAAAGACAGGCTAAGGGAAAGGGAATTCAACATGAATCTGTCGATTCTCGGACTGAACGAAAACGCTCAAAGCAGATACGGACAAAAGGAACTGGAGAAATTTTCATATATTTTTGAAAGGCATATAAGCCAGTTGATTGTAAACCACACTTTTAAAAAGACAGGAAATTAACACTTTGCCGGTAAATTCTGAAGGAATAAGTCGCACAAAGTTATTGCTGTCATGGCTTCTATTACGGGAACTATTCTGGGGCAAAGACAGACATCATGCCGCCCCTTAATTTGCAATTCTGTATCGTAGAATTTTCCGTTTTCGCCGGCACCTACTGTTTTTTGCACTTTATATATTGATGGCACAGGTTTTATTGCCGCACGGAAAAATATTTCGTTTCCGTTGGAAATTCCTCCGAGAATGCCGCCGGAATTGTTTGTTGCAAAGGAAACTGAACTTCCACTGTTTTCTACATTCATGGAATCGTTGTTTGTGCTGCCATATAAATCGGAGGCAGAAAAACCTGCTCCAAATTCAATTCCTTTTACGGCACCTATGCTCATTATGGCGTGGGCTAAAACTGCATCAAGTTTATCAAAAACACATTCACCGATACCGGCTGGAAGCCCTGTAATGCTGCAGGCAACTATTCCACCGGCAGAATCACCTTCTTTTCGGAGAAGCTGGATTTTTTCGTCCATAAGGGCAGCAGCTTCGTTATCTGGAGCACGGAGAGGATTCTGTTCTATTTGAGAGAAATCAACTTTACTGATTGATATGCCTGCAGCCCGCTGTGTGTATGCGGTAATTTTTACTGAAGGACAATAGTGAACTAAAATCTGGCGGGCAATTTCTCCGGCAGCTACACGACAGGCTGTTTCCCTTCCGCTAGAACGGCCGCCTCCCCTGTAATCCCGAAATCCATATTTCATGAAGTAAGTGTAATCGGCATGCCCCGGTCTGAATACAGATGATAAATTTCCGTAATCGCTGGAATGCTGGCTTTTGTTTTTGATTATACAGCCGATTGAAGTTCCCTGAGTTTTACCTTCAAAAATTCCGCTTAAAACTTCGATTTTGTCTTCTTCGCTTCTGGATGTAACGGAAGCATTGTTTTTTGAATTTAATGACTGGCCTGGTCGTCTTCGGTCCAGGGCATTCTGAACCTTTGTAAAATCTATTTCCAGTCCGGCAGGAACACCGTCAATAACACAGCCCAAAGAGTTTCCGTGACTTTCGCCAAAAGTAGTAACTTTAAAAATTTTTCCAAAAGAATTTCCGCTCATAAATTTTTCCCAAAAAAAATAAAATTCTTTCTTATAGTAGCATAAATAAATAAAAAAATCACTTTAAATGTTTTTTTGACAGGAGATGACATAGGATAAAAATTTTACCGTTAAACAGGAATATGAAGGAATAAAGTACAGAAATTTTTCTGTTGAAATTAAGGCAAAAAATCACCATAATATCTTTCATGCCTTTGTTTTATTGATATTCAGGGCTTCCATCCAATTTAAAATTCAAAAAGAGGTTAATATGAAACTTCAGGGTGCCTTTACTGCCATGATTACGCCGATGAAAAGCGACGGCAGTGTTGATTACGACGGCTTAAGAGAAAATGTGCGTTTCCAGCTGAAAGAAGGAATTGACGGTCTTGTTCCGCTTGGTACGACTGCAGAAACACCAACTCTTGATGAAAGACCTGGCGAAGAGGAAGACAAAATAATTCAAATCGTAATGGATGAAGTCCACTCATTTGAATCAAAAAACGGCAAAAAAATCCCTGTAATTCTTGGTGCCGGCAGCAATAATACAAAAGATGCAGTTGCATACTGCGAGAGGGCAAAAAAATTCGGTGCAGATGCGGCTCTTGTTGTTACTCCTTACTACAATAAACCTTCAAAAGAAGGAATTTATCAGCATTTTGCCGCAGTAAGCAAAACTGGCATTCCAATCCTTGTTTACAACATTCAGGGAAGAACTGGTGTTAATATTACTACAGACACACTGGCAAGAATTGCAGAACTTCCTAACATTGCAGGTGTTAAGGAAGCAAGTGGAAATATAAGCCAGATGATGGAAGTTATTGCTTCCATAAAATCTAAAAAAAGAGATTTTGCCGTTTTAAGCGGGGACGATGCCCTTACCCTGCCCCTTATAAGTCTTGGTGGAGACGGTATTATTTCCGTTGTAAGTAATCTGGCACCTTCTATTGTTTCAAAAATGGCTCATAAGGCTCTTGAAGGCAATTTTGATGAAGCCAGAGAAATTCATTACAGGCTTTTGCCTTTCTTTAAAGCTGCCTTTGTTGATGGAAATCCTTCTTCAATAAAGTATGCAATGAATGTAAAAAAGATGCCGGCAGGTCCATGCAGACTTCCCCTTGTTGAAGTTGCCCCTGAAGCAAAGAAAATTATTGAAAAAGCGCTGGCAGACTGCAATTTATAAAAGTTTAACTTTTCTGGAGGAAATATGTCGGAAAAAATTAATGTTGGTGTATTAGGTGCTACTGGAATGGTAGGCCAAAGGTATATTAAGCTGTTGGAAAATCATCCGTGGTTTAAGGTTACTTATGTTGCAGCAAGCCCTCGTTCTGCCGGAAAACTTTATAAACAGGCCGTAGAAAACCGTTGGCTTATTGGCAGTGATATTCCTGACGATGTAAAAGACCTTACTGTTCAGGATGCAAATAATGCTGATCTTGCTGTAGGAAAGTGCAGATTTGTTTTTTCTGCCCTTGAAATGGGCAAAGATGAAATAAAAGCTCTGGAAGCCGCATACGCTCAAAAAGGCATTCCTGTTGTTTCTAATGCAAGTGCAAACCGCTGGACAGAAGATGTTCCTATGCTTATTCCAGAAATCAACTGGAATCATATTGATGTAATTGAAGCCCAGAAAAAACACCATGGCTGGGACAAAGGTTTTATTGCTGTAAAACCAAACTGCTCTCTTCAGACATACATGATGCCTCTTTACGCACTGCAACAGGCAGGTTATCCTGTAAAAAGAATAATTGTAACAACTCTTCAGGCTGTATCTGGAGCCGGTTACCCTGGAGTTTCTTCTTTTGACATGATTGACAATATTGTTCCGTATATTGGTGGCGAAGAAGAAAAAACAGAAAAAGAATGTCTTAAAATTCTTGGTTCCGTAAAAGACGGTAAAATTGAAAATGCTGCTTTCCCAGTAGTTTCTTCTACATGTACGCGGGTTCCTGTTATTGACGGTCATACAGCCACCGTAAACCTAGAGTTTGACCTTCCGGAAGACAAAAAACCTTCTTTAGAAGAAATAATAAATGTATGGCGGAATTTTTCTTCTGTTCCACAGGAGCTTGATTTGCCGTCTGCACCAAAGCATCCTATTGTTTACCGGGAAGAAATTAACCGTCCACAGCCAAACAGGGACAGAGATACAGAAAAAGGCATGGCCTGTGTATTGGGTCGACTTAGAAAATGCAATGTTTTTGATGTAAAATTCGTTGCCTTAAGTCATAATACAAAAAGAGGTGCTGCTTTAGGTGGAATTCTTAATGCAGAACTTTTAAAGGCAAAGGGCTTTTTTAACTAGAAAAGAGACTTTAAAGTTTTACGGCGGTTCAGTTTTATGAACCGCTTTTTTTATGTATGATGCCTTACAAATGTAACATATTCAAATTCTGTGAGAGGTTTTGAATACAAGAACCCCTGAACATAATCACAGTCGGCATCTTTTAAGAAATTCTTCTGCTGTTCTGTTTCAACACCTTCAAAAAGAGTTTGAATGTTAAGCTGCTTTCCAAGATTTATAAGGGAAGAAATAAGGCCTGTCGCATTTTCATCCAGAGAATTATCTTCTTTTTTTGCCGAATCCAAAAACGATTTATCGAATTTTAAGACATCAACAGGAATGTTTGTAAGCATATTGAGGGAAGATTCCCCGGAACCAAAATCGTCCATAGCAACTTTAAAACCTGAATCGTGAAGCATAATTGTAGTATCCCGGAGAGTCTGTCTGTCCATAACAGAGCGCTCCAGTATTTCTATTTCTATAAGGCTAGGAGGAATGTCGTATTTATCGAAAATTGCCTTAAAACGACGCATAAACGCTTCAGGCTTTGAATGATTTCTGGACATATTAACGGAAATAGGAACAACAGGTACATTGTTATCAAGACAGTTTCTTATGAATTTAAAAACTTCTTCGTAAACATAAAAGTCCAGTTCCTTTACAAAATCATTTTTTTCAAAAAGAGGAATAAATTTGTTGGGCTGAAGAAGACCGAATTTTGAACTGTTCCAGCGGACAAGTGCTTCGGCACCAATAACTTTATCGGTTTTTAAATCAACTTTCGGCTGGTACATTACGAAAAATTCATGTTCGGCAAGAGCCTGCTTCATGTGGCTTTCGATATAATGATCCCGGTTAGATTTTTTAAGAAGGTGAGAATCGTAAATTGCGTAGGAATCAAGAATATTTTCTTTTATGGTTCCTTTTGCAAAAGAAGCCTGCCCAATAAGTTCCTGCACAGTAACAGATTTTTCCGGCAACCCTTCTGCCTGTGGAATATAGAAAGTAATTCCGAATTTAGGAAAAAATTGAATTTCGTAATTTTTTATACATTCATTTATAAAAGCCAGATGGTCTTTAAATTCTTTCATGGCTTTGTGAACAGATTCAACTTTCATAATGTAATAAAAATGATCTGCATAGCCGCGGCAGATAATGCCTTTGCTTTTTTCTACATGATTTGAAAGAAGTCTGGCAAAATATGATAAAAGTTTATCGCCAGTTTCTATGCCGAAATTCTGGTTTATAAATTTAAAACCGTGTATATCGGCTTCTACAAGCATGAATTTTGAATTTTTATTTCGCCGGAGAAGTTTTGCTGCGTCCTGTTCAAAATGAGGACGGGTAAAAAGCTGGGTGAGCTGATCATAATCGGAGGCAAGCAAATCTTTTTTCCGAAGATATTCTGTAAGGCGAAGTTCCAGGAAAAGAATAAGCATAACAGAAATTATTGAACAGATAACAATAAAACTCTGATAGAATCTGTGCCGCCTGAGAATTCCGTTGTATTCATTTTCCATAACAGAAAGACCCAAATACCACTCTGTATTTTCTATGCGGTTAAAAAAGATAAGAACATTTTCTCCGTCTTGAGTTTTTGACTGGACAATGCCCCTCACCAAAACATTAAAGGCGTTATATTCTTCCCGAATGAGAGCAGGCTTAAAAAAGACAGAATGGCTGTCTAAAATTGTTTTGTTCAAGTTGAAAATTTCCATTCCGTTGCCGGCCCTTATTGAAAAGTTTTGAGAATTACCAATCCACAGGGAAGAAAAAAGTTCATGAAGGGTGTCCAGACTTATAGACGCATTAAGACAGCCTTTTTTACTGCCGTTTTTGTCGTAGACAATTTTACCGAATCCAATTTCTGTTCGGCCGGACATATAAGAAATATAAGGATCACTTATAAAAAACTCTGAATTGTTTTGAATAAGTTTTTTAAATGAATCGATCTTTGGGGTTTTAAATACAACACCGTTGCAAAGATACACGATTCCTTCCAGATTGGTGTATGCAAAACTTGAAACATCTTTAGGAATTTTTTTGTACAGGGATACAAGATAATTCTGAATGTCTTTTTCTGAAGAAGAGGAAATGTAATCGCTGTCAAAATAATCGAGAAGGGAGATATACTTTGAAAGAATCTGCTCTACCGATTTTGCATAGCCGTCGGAATTTAGAGAATAGTTTTCTAAGAATTTGTTCTCTGTATACCGGTAGACTTTATTCATGGCAAAACCTGACAAAAGCACATTTATGCCTATAAGGACTATACCAGCCAGAATAAAGGAAAAAACGCGGATAGTACTAGGATTAAAGGATTTTTTCGCAAACATAAGTTTTTAAATTTTATATGTTTGTGGGTTTCTGTAAAGTCTATTGTAATAACATTTTGTTTTTAGATTTAAATATTTTTTTTCTGTTCAAAAATTGGAGAAATTGATAATATTCTGTCTGTAATTTTTTTTTAATTTACTGTTTTAGTTAAAAATTACAGAGAAACTTAATGCAAAAGGGATTGGAGTACCTGCTTCAGCAGTCCCGGCACGAAGGGCCGGGATGAGCCGATGGAGGCGAAGTACGCAAAGCCCGACCGGCAGGAACTGCCGGGTTTGCCCAAAAAACTTGATAAAAAATATTTTTCTGGAGGATTTTATGAAATATTTTCCGCTTAACAATGAACAGCTGACTGCCCTTGCCGAAATTTACCCTACTCCGTTTTATCTTTACGACGAAAAGGGAATTCGCGAAAACATGAGGGAATTTACAAAGGCTTTTTCCATTTTTCCAATTTTTAGGGAACATTTTGCCGTTAAAGCGTGTCCAAATCCGTATATTTTGAAAATTCTTGCGGAAGAAGGCTGCGGTGCGGATTGTTCCAGTTTACCGGAACTTATGCTTTCTGAAATTGCCGGCATTAAAAAAGACAAAGTTATTTTTACCTCAAACGAAACGCCTGCAAAAGAATACAAATACGCTTATGCCAACGAGAACATCATTAATCTTGATGATTTTACCCATATTGAATTTTTAAAGGAAACTTTGGGAAAACTGCCGGAAACTTTATGCTTCAGATATAATCCAGGTCCATTAAAACACGGATGCAATTCTATTATCGGAAAGCCAGAAGAAGCAAAATACGGTCTTACAAGAGAGCAGATAATCGACGCATACAGAATATGCAAAGATGAAGGAGTTAAACATTTTGGTCTTCATACTATGGTTGCCTCCAATGAACTTTCTCCTGACTTTTTTATAGATACAGCAAAACTTGTTTTTGAACTTGCCGTAGAAATAAAAGAAAAAACTGGTGTTCAGATAGAATTTGTTGATTTAGGCGGAGGACTGGGAATTCCTTATAAACCGGATCAGAAAAAAGTTGATTACGATGTTGTTGCCAAAGGAATAAGAAAAGAATACGACAGAACAATTGTTCCTTCCGGTCTTGATCCACTGGCAATTTACTGGGAATGCGGACGCCCGATTACAGGACCTTATGGCTACCTTATCTGCCGGGCAATCCACGAAAAACATATCTACAAGGAATATATCGGTACAGACAGCTGTATGGCAGATCTTATGAGGCCCGGAATGTACGGAGCATACCACGAAATTACAGTAAGCGGAAAAGAAAATGCAGAAAAAGACCATGTATACGATATTGTAGGAAGTCTTTGCGAAAACTGCGATAAATTTGCCGTAGACAGAAAAATGCCGGAAATAAAAACTGGAGATCTTCTTATAATCCACGATGCAGGAGCACACGGAAGGGCAATGGGCTTTAACTACAACGGAAAACTCCGCTGCGGAGAACTGTTGCTTAGGGAAGATAAAAAAGTAATTCAAATCCGGCGAAAAGAAACAATAGACGACTTGTTTGCCACCCTTGACATAGCAGGCGTAGAAACCTTTAAATAACCCTTTTCCGGCTGTTTTTTTTGCGTTGATTAAAATTCGCAACACAGGTATTAGGCAAACATAAGAAAACAGGCGGAAACCATGATGAAAAAAATTCTGCACAAGAAAAGCGCGGAAGCCTTTTTTCAGCAGGATTTCTGGCTGTTTTTTTTGCGTTGATTAAAATTTCGCAACACAGGCATTAAGCAGAGACACAGGAAACAGGCGGAAAGCATGATGAAAAAAATTCTGCACAAGCGAAGCGCGGAAGCCTTTTTTCAGCAGGATTTCCGACTGTTTTTTTTCGCAGATAACAAACGCAGCACAGGCATTAAGCAGAGGCACAGGAAACAGTCGGAAAGCATGATGAAAAAAATTCTGCACAAGAAAAGCGCGGAAG
>CAMAFU010000039.1 GCA_945833725.1 uncultured Treponema sp. | reverse complement strand
AAAATCAGACTATTGAATCAAGGGCTTTTACCACTGTCTGATCGTACATATTTGGTTTTGAAAGCAAATCTTCAATGGCAGATTCCTTGTCTTTTATTGCTTTATAATTTCGCCGGCTTATAAGCGAATTGTAACTTTCCACAACATGAATCAACTTTGCAACTTGAGGAATTGAGTCTGACTTTATACCACTAGGATACCCAGAGCCGTCTTCATTTTCGTGATGGTATACTGCGGCATCAAAGAAAATTTTTCTGTAAGTTTCTGGAACAAAGTTAAGGAATGTTTCTGCTCTGTTAACATGATCCTGCATTGTAAGCCTTTCGTCTTCGGAAATATTTTCTGAAGTAAGAATATCTTCCGGTACACCAAGGAATCCGGCATCGTAAACCATTGCCGCACAAAAATATGCCATTGCCGTATTTTGATTGCACCCCAGTTTTAAAGCAAGTTTATAAACAAGTTCGCTTATATTTTTTGAATTGTTTTTTCTGTTTGTAACGGCATCAATTTTTGAGCCTAATTCTTCGCATTGAACGGCAAGTTTTTTAAGTTCGTCTTTTTCTTCCTGAGACATTTCTGGAGCCGGAAGAGCATCTACTCCCCAACGGCTGCTTCCTGCAGAACGCAAACCGCTTATACCCTGTAAATCTGTAACAGAACCTAAAAGAAGCTGATTGTTTGTCTGCTGCATTCCTGCCACAAGTTTAAGGGTTTCTTCAAACTGCATTGACTGTCTTGTACTTGCCTTTGCAGCGGCACGAACGCATATTATTACAACAACAAAAACAAGAACTATTACACCCAGCACAACAAGAATAGCAACAAGAACTATATGGTTTGAACGGGCACTTTGCTTTGAAGATTCAGAAAGTTTGTCGCTGAATTCAACTATGGAATTCATAACATTTTCCTGACTGTCGGCAAGACTTTCTGTCATGGTTTTTAAAAAAGTTTCCTGACTTTTCTGCTGTTCTTCCAGCTGTTTCTGATACATGGAAAACTGTTCTGCCCTTTCGGCCTTTTCTGCCTGTATTTTTTTTGATTGAATGTCGGCTTCTTTCCAGTCGTAGGCCGCCTGCACTTTCTGCTTAATGGAACCATCTGCAATAGACGGATAACGACCGATATTATCAACAATTTTCTGGAAATCCGTGTAATCGTGGGTTAAAAGAATCTGATCCAGTTTTTTTGAGTAAATCTGCGTTGCAACAAGAGTTACATTTGCAGGAATTCCAGAAGTTTCGTTTAGTTGAAGGGCTGCATTAATAGTTTTTAAAGCCTCATCCATCTGATTTTTTTCGTACTGCTCCATTGCTTTGTCTAAATACCTTACAGTAAGTTTTTCTGTAGCACTCTGAGTCTGGGCAAACACACTGCAGCAAATTACAAAAAGAACGGATTTTAAAAGATTTTTTTTATTTAACAACATTTCCTACTCCAATTCCAATTATTCCTTTAAGGCGGTTTTCCATTCCTGATTCTTTCAGGAACATAATGTCGCTGGCTCCAATTCTAAAGCCGATTTTTGTATGCTCGTTTACGGCAACCGGCAGGGTAATTCCAGCACCGGCTTCAAAACTAAATTTCATATCGTAGGCAAAATGACCAAGATAATAGTCAAAATGTCCGTTAATTTCTGTACTGCCCAGAGCAACATTTTCTACTCCAATGCCAAAAACCGGAGTCATAAAACTTTCTGTACTACCCGAAATTTGGGAAAATTCCGTTGCAACTCCGTAAGAAGCAAAACCCATTCTAAAATACAAATTTCTGCTGAATTCCGGGAAAGCAATCATAGGAACAAAGCGGGCACTCATGAAAAATTCCTGTTGTCCGCCGTTTAGGTTAAGCATCTGGAAGTCGGCAAAAATATCTGCTGCAAGAATGAACGAATCCACATTGTAAAAAATATCGGCACCGGCACCAAGACCGTATTTTAAACTTGAATAATCTTTATCTGGTACACTTTGAAAAAGCAAATCGGCCATGCAAAGCTGCATGCGCCAGTCTACACTGGAAAAAGTCTGGTTACTTTCTTTAACATAAACCTGAGAGCCAGACTGTGTACTTAAAGTTTGATAAGCATTACTTTTTTCGATTTTGGCCTTTGTTTTTTCGTTTATGGCGGCAAGTCTTTCGGCTTCAAGGCGAAGGCGGTTTTCTTCTGCCTGTTTTGCAGCCTGCTCATTTAAAATTGCCCTGTCGATGTATGAATAAAGTTCAACAGCATCGAAATTTTCCAGATTGTTGTCGATTACGGCAAGGGAAGTTTGTCTGGCAAATTCCAGATCATTTTCGATTATAAGCTGCCGTGTTTTTTTTAAGGCATAGGCTTCATAGTCATGGTATTGAGGTGAAGAAGAATATTTGTGCAGTACGGAAGAAACTTCTTCTGCCGATTTGCGGGTAAAAGCCAGATTAAGTTCTGAAAAAACAGAATCCATTGCCTCCTGAGAAACAGCAGAAAAAGCAGAACAGACAAATAAAAGGATAAACGCTTTCTTCAATTTTTTTTTGATTTTCATAAAATCTTCCTGATAAAATTTACCGCATTAGTCTAAAAAGACTGACTTTTCAATTAAAAACTGAAAACCAGATACGGCTGTAAATTTTAGCACAAACCTGTTTAAAACTCAAATTCTATAATCTTTTTCTATAATCTTTTTTCATCTTAAAAAATATATTTCCCGGTGAGTGCGGAGAACCTCCAAAAGTCACCCGTTACATAGAAAGGAAATTTTTCAGCTGTTCAAGATTTTTTTCCATTACTGTTCGGCCTATATCGTATACTCGCTGTAACTCGTCTGGATTTTTTTCGATACGGCTTATTTTTAAATCTGTTTCGGGGCAAATTACAAATGTTTTTCCCTGACTTTCCCTTTCAAAAACATATTCTTTTTCCTGATTGTAAATTTTTGCCCGGTTTTTCATTGCTTCGACTATGTGAGGATATTTTTTTAAGACAAATTTTATAAGCGTAATAAGGTTGCTGTTCTTTTTTTTATATTCCCGCGGCTGGGTTAAAACTACAAGATTTTTTTCAAAGCCAAGATTTTCAAAAAATTTAAGGGGAATTGAATCTGTAATTCCACCGTCTAAAAGTTCATATCCGTCGATTTTTACAATTTTGCTTGCTAAAGGCATGCTTGCACTTGCCCTCATCCATGTTAAATCTTCCGCACCGCAATTTTTTAATTCCCGGTAAACTGGCTTACCTGTGCGGCAGTCTGATGCTACTATGTAAAACGGCATGGGATTTTCCCGGTAAGTTTTTAAATCGAAAATATCAAGTTGATGGGGCAGAACATTGTAACAAAAATCGGCTCCATACAAATCGCCGGTTTTTATAAGGGATTGTATTGAACAGTACCGTTTGTCGCGGCAATATTTTTTGTTGTAGCGGATTGCCCTTCCGATCTGTCTGGATTTTATATTGCAGCCGAAAGTTGCACCGGCAGAAACTCCAACTGCCCCGTCAAAAACAATATTGTTTTCCATAAGTACATCGGTAACGCCGGCCGTAAACATTCCACGCATTGCGCCGCCTTCTAAAACCAATCCAATTTTGTCCATAAATTTCATTCTAATATGAACGGATTTTTTTATAAACCCCGCTCCGTCCCAGCTCCGTCCCAGGGTTTCCGCATTAAAATATAATTTTAACCAGGGGCTTCCAGTCGCGCCCCAATTTTTCTCATCAACTAATGCGGAAGCCCTAGTCCCGCCAGTCCCCACCCGGAATTCTGGTGCAGTAAAAAAACAGAGTTCGCCTCTTTAATCACCTTATGATCTTTTTACTGTGGTAAACCTTTTATTCCGTGGTATAATTTGCTTATGAGATTTAAGTATTTTCTTTCTATATTAAATTGCGTTTTCGTTATTTTGGGGCTTTCATCTTGCGGCAAAAAAAACATTAATCTGCCCGATAAAAACATAAATATTATTTTTACAGGGAGCGTTCACTCTTTTATTTCAAAACCCCTTGGCTATCAGCATGTTTCTGCTTTAAAAAAGGATTTATCAAAATCTTCTCACACTGTTCTTGTTGATTTGGGTGATGCTATTTCCGGCACAATTACAGGAACTGTTTCTAAAGGAATGTACATTGTCCAGCTAATGAATGAAGCAGAATACGACTACGCTATAATCGGCAACCATGAATTCGATTTTGGGATGAGGAATTTTTCCAACTGCCTTAAAGAATCAAAAACTGTTTACTTGAACACAAACATCAGATACACCGGAATGAACGAAGATTATCTGGAAGAAACTTTTCCGTACCACATAAAAGATTTTTCTGGAACAAAAGTCGCTTTTTTGGGAGTAACTACGCCTACTTCTATGATTACGGCTAATCCTGAAAATTTTATGGAAGAAGGTAAATCTGTTTACGATTTTGCGGAATCAAAAGACGGAGGAAATTTTTTCCGTCGGGTGCAAAAATATATAGACATTGTAAAAAAACAGGGTGCCGACTTTGTAATTCTTCTGTCTCACCTTGATAATTTTTCTATGACTGGCAAGCACTCTGTATTTTCGCCTTTTACTCTTGTAAACCATACTTCTGGAATTGACTGCGTACTTGCGGCCACTTCCATTGATTCAAAAGACATTCAATACGCAAGAAATATTTCCGGTAAAGAAATTCCCATTGCCTTTTCTGGGGAAAATTTCAGTCAGATAGGAATTGCAACCATATCAACAGAAGGAAATTTTTCTTTTAGTGCTTTAAGCTCATACGAAAATAAAGATTCCGCCGTTACAGAAAGCCTTATTGAAATTGCAAAAAAAGTTGATAAAGAAATAAACGAACAGGTAGCTTTCAGCGACATTCAGCTTAGTATTTTTAACGAAGATGGAATCCGCATTGTAAGAAGCCGGGAAACTGCCATTGGAAACCTTTGTGCCGATGCTTACAGATTAATATGCCAGGCCGACATAGGCTTTGCAAACGGAGGTGCAATCCGCTCCAGTCTTCCCCAGGGGAAAATAACCATGGCCGACATAATAAAAATAAATCCCTTCGACAACAAAATATGCTGCAGAAAAGTAACAGGTCAACAAATTCTTGATGCTTTAGAATTCGGTGCCCAAAATACTTTGGCACAAGTAGAATCCGAAGGAAAACCTGCCGGAGAATTTGGAGGATTTCTGCAGGTGTCTGGCATGCGCTACACAATTGATACATCAATTCCATCTCCAATTGTAGTTTCCGAAAAAGGAAAAATGACAGACATTCACGGCTACAGAAGAATAAAAAATGCAGAAATTTTAAGAAACGGAAAATATATTCCCATTGCTCCACGAAATTCTTATACAGTAGCAAGTCAGGATTTTCTTATAAAATGCGATGGTGACGGAAATACAGCCCTAAAAGAAGGGGAACTGCTTATGGACGATTTAATCGTAGACAATCAGGCACTTATATTTTATTTAACGGATTTTCTTAACTATGATGTAAGTTCAAAATACAATAAAACAGAAGGAAGGATTACCGTTGAATAGCACTCCGCCGCACAAATAAACCGGTAAATGTCAGCGAAGGGAAAGGCAGAAATTTTCTATAAGCCTGTCTGCTTTTTTAAAGTCGGGCTCGTTTTCAGCAATAAACGAAAAAAGTTCACCTTTTCCACTTTTGGGATTTTGCCTTATAAAATTTTTTCTGCTGCAGATGTATAAATCAACAAGGGAATTCAAAAGGGCATAAAATGATTCGGCTCTGGATGTTCTGTATTCACCGCTTACAGCAGAAATTTTTCCGGCATTTTCCAGACTGTTCAGGGCAATTTCTATCTGATTCAAAAACCGCTTTCCGCATTCAGTTTTTATATCATGAATTTTTGAAGAAAAATATTTCTGACTTTCGATAAAAGAATAAATTTGGATAAAAGGTTCTTTTTCAAAAATTTTTATCCACCGGTGAACAAGACCTTTAAGCACAACATCACAATTATATTTTCGCGCAGTCATTTCCATTTCGGCTGGAATAAGAGAAAGTCTGGAAAGACATTCTCCGCAATAATTTATTGTATCGTCGATAATTGCATCTCTGGATTCATAATGATTATAAAGACTGGCCTTTTTTATCCCTAATTTTTTGGAAATATCGGACAAGGAAGCAGAACCTACACTATCGGAAAAAGCACATTCCAAAACGGCCTTAATTATTTTTTCTTTTGTGATTTTTTCCGAAGGCATTTAAAACTCCACTTTGTTCCAAAACAGCAAAGTTCGTACTTATTTTTGTTGCCGGGGCATAACATGATTTTTACTAACGCCTGTTAGTTTTTCAAGTTTAATATTCAAAAGTTCATTTGTCAATGAAACAAAAACAGTATAGAATGGAAAGGACATAAGTTTTTCTTTTATCTTTTAAATGACACTTTTCAATTTTTTGTCATGTTAAATTACAACGAATGGAGGAATCATCAATTATGGAAAAAACACTTCCACGAATTTTCAGGGATACAGCAAAAAAATATCCTCAAATTTCTGCCCAAATGAGCAGGTTTGGCGACGGGCATTTTGAACCAACATCTTACGAACAGGCTTGGTCAAATATACGTTTTTTTGGAGCTGGTCTTCTTTCTATAGGTGTTGAGCGCGGTGAACATATAGGCTTAATTTCCGACAACAGAAAAGAATGGCTGCAGGCAGATATGGGGCTTTTAAGCATTGGCGCCGTTGATGTTCCACGAGGCTGTGATGCAACTATTTCCGATTTGGAATATATTCTTTCCTTTGCTGAAACAAAAATCATCATTGTAGAAAATAAATCGCAGATTAAAAAAATAATTTCCATAAAAGAAAAACTTCCTCTTGTTAATACTTTTATTGCTTTTGAAGAACAGGAGCAGGATTCTTTTAAGCTTTGCGAAGAAGCCGGCATAAAACTTCTTTCCTTTGATGAAATAATTTCCATGGGAATGGAATTCGACAAAAACAATCCCGGAAAAATTGATGAAGAAATTAATAAAGGCAACTGGGATGATCTGGCTTCAATAATTTTTACATCTGGAACTACAGGTCAGCCAAAGGGCGTAATGCTTTCTCATGGAAATTTTATTTCCCAGCTGGAAGATATTGATGAGCGAATTTGGCTTAATCCCGGAGACAGAGGACTTTTAGTTCTTCCTGTATGGCATGCCTTTGAACGCTCCGTTGAATATGTTGTTTTCAGTCAGGCTGCAACCTTGTGCTATTCAAAACCAATAGGCTCAATTCTCCTGCAGGATTTACAAACCCTTAATCCACAGGTTCTTCCTGCCGTTCCAAGGGTTTTTGAAGCCGTTTACGATGGAATTTACAAAAAAATGCGCAAAACAGGCGGCATTGTACTTAAACTCTTTAATTTCTTTGTATCGGTGGCACTTTTTCACTCAAAACTTGACCGCGTTCTTTTTGACAGGACAACCCGTTTCGGAATGGATAAACGGTGGCTCCAGTGGCCGGCTTTTGTTTTGCCATGGCTCATTTTATATCCTATAAAACTTTTAGGCGGGGCAATTATTTTTAGAAAAATACGGAAAATGCTTGGAAACAACTTCCGTGGTGCTGTTGCCGGAGGCGGTGCTCTTCCTCCAGCCATAGATAAATTCTTTTGGGCAATCGGTGTTAAACTGGTAGAAGGCTACGGACTTACAGAAACTGCGCCGATTGTAGCCGTAAGACCGTTTAACAGGCCTGTTCTTGGAAATGTAGGCGCTCCAATCCGTGAACTGGCTGTAAAAATTGTTGATCCAAACACCGGGAAAGAATTAAAAAGAGGCAAAAAGGGAACTCTTCTTATAAAAGGTCCTACCGTAATGAAAGGCTATTACAGGCAGCCGGAAATGACAGCAAGAGTTATCGACGAAAACGGCTGGTTCAATACTGGAGATCTGGCAAGGCTAACAGCAAACGGCGAAATTGTCCTTTGCGGTCGTATAAAAGACACAATTGTTCAGCTGGGCGGAGAAAATGTTGAACCTGTTCCTCTTGAAATGAAAATTCAGGAATCACGATACATAAAAACTGCCGTTGTAGTAGGTCAGGATCAAAGGTATTTAGGTGCGCTTATTGTGCCTGAACAGCAGGAAATTGAACAGTTTGCCATGGAAGCAAAACTCACCTACAAAAATTACGAAACTCTTGCAAAAAGTCCGGAAATAAAAAGGCTTCTTGAAGGAGAAGTTTCTCAAAAAGTAAGCGCAAAAACAGGATTTAAATCTTACGAAAGAATAAATAAAATCACTGTTATTCCAAAAGAATTTGAAGTAGGCGTTGAACTTTCTGCAAAACAGGAAATCCGCCGCTACAAAATAAACGAGCTTTACGCTGCAGAAATTAAAAAGCTTTTTAAAGATTAAACACAAAAGCCCTTAATTTAATCCGCGGAGCAAGACAGAATTCAAATTCTGCTGTTCTGCGGATTTTTTTTGCGGAAATGAAAGAAAATTAAAGAGATTTAACCGTTATCTTTTTTAAAAGCTTCCTGAAGGCGCATTCCTATTAATTTTATCTGGTCTTCGCCTGTAATATGAAGCATTTTAAGGACATCTTCGTCGAACTGATAAAAATCAACTTCACCGGTTTGATAGTGAACAAGCATATCTGCAAAATAAACTATGGCCGTAATTTTTTTTGAAGACTCGTCTGCCAGATCTGGTTCGTGATGATGACGGATTACGCTTACAATAACTTCCGGAAAATTCCATTTTTCTGCGATAAGCGCACCCACTTCCCCATGATTTACGCCGGCAATAAGTTTTTCAAAGACATTAGCAGGAATTCCCTTTTGCGCACAAACTTCTTTTATTTTATTAACTGTATCCGGGTGAGCAGTTTCAAAAACAAGTTTACCCATATCATGAAGCAGACCGCAAACATAGGAATCTTCCACAATATCTTTTTCTTTGCTGCAAAAATTTCTAGCCAGATTGTATGAATAAAATGCCACCTGATAAGCATGAACCCACAGTTCCTTTTTCTCTCCGCCTAAAGAATTCAGGCTGTTCATTGAGCCGATGGAAAGAAGCATATTTTTAAGACCCCGAATTCCCACCATTTTTACGGCATCTACAATGCTGCGGCAGGGAGAAGCAAGGGCAAACATGGCAGAGTTTACAAGTTTTAGTAAATCGGTTGTAAGGGAAACATCGCTGGAAATAAGGGACGCAATTTCGCTCATTTTGGAATCCCGCTGATTTAAAAGAGCATTTACCCTCATTATGCTGTCCGGGAACTGAGGAAGTTTATCGATAATGCCCACAAATTCGTGGCTTACGATTGATAAATCTTTTTGAGTTTTTTCGTTAAGCGGAAGAATAATACGGGTAACAGTTTCGCCGTTTTCGCACAGAACCTGAAAATTTTCTTCTGTAAGACCTATTTTTTCCAGCATAAGGATGATTATTATAAGACCAAGACCAGCCCCTTCAGTGTCGTCCAAAACTTGTGTTAAAGCCTGATCTACAGAGGTATACTGCTGTGCTCGGCTCAATTTGTCGTGAATTCTTTTGTATTCTTCCGGTGTAAGTTCTACATTGTTCCGAACTTCCATTTTAATTTTGTTGCTTCTGGTCTGAAGAATGAATTTTACATATAAACCGGCATTTTTCTGAAGTTTTAGATAGTGCTGAATATTTCCTAAAGTTTCTGATTTAAAATCTTTCATCCCTAGTTTGTATTCAACAGGATCTAAAATATTAAGATTCTTTTCTTGAAAATATATGCGCTTTGTATTTGCTTTTTTTGAATTTGTTACCAGCTCGTTAAGACAATAAGTTAAGTATTCTGTCATGTACTTTTGATTAAGCTCTTCCAAAAAGGCTGCAAGAACATCATCCATGTAAGATTCCATTTCGTGAGGAAGTGTATAAGTTGTAATTGACAGTGGAATTCCTGCACGAACGGCCATCTTGATTTTTGACATATCGAGTTTTATTTTTTCATTTGCCATGAGCATTAAACCAACCAAAAAAAATAACTGTACATCTTGGATTATATCACATTTTTAGACTAAAATACAGTTATGCACTCATGCTTTATTTCACAAATTTTAGTTATTTTTCTTGAATCAGTCTGTATTGCAAGAATTTTCTTTACGAAAAATTCAAAAATTGATGCGGCCGTTATGCTGTCTCCGGTAGCTTTCATCATTTCAATTTTAAACATTCTTGTGTGGCAGCTTTCTACACTGAACATATTGATTTTTCTGCTTTCTCTTACAATTCTCCTGACAAACATACGCTCGCTTTTAAGGTTTTCGGCAAAACTTTTTATAGACAGATATTCCATCCGGTTTCTGATTTTTTCAATTCTGGAATTTGCTGCAGTTCTTACGCTGGCATTTTTTTGCTTTATAAACAGAAGTGTAAAAATTAATCCTGATGATTTTAATTCAGAAACAAAAACAGAAGTAATTTCAAAAAACTTCAATGAATATGAAATCCTAAAAAAAATAGAAATTGGCAAGAATATTTCCGGCTATATGCAGACTTTTTCTCCTAAAAATATAAATGCTGATAACAGCCAAAACCCTGTGATTCTTTTTGTGCCGGCCCCATCAGCAAATCCATCTGACTATGAACCGTTTTTTTATTTTCTTTCCAAAAAGGGATATACAACTTTTGCCGGGGATTTTTACATTAAAAACTCATTTTTTAACGGAATTGCAAATTCAAGAATACTACGGAAATATCTTGCTCAGAAAAAGATTTTTGCAGAAAACAATTCTTTTACGGAAGATCAGAAAAAAACATTTTCCGACGA
>CAMAFU010000038.1 GCA_945833725.1 uncultured Treponema sp. | reverse complement strand
TTGAAGGTATTTTTACAACAGATAAACGCTTGGAAGAATTGATGCAGAAAAAATCCGAACCACACAATAGAAATGAACAGGAAATATCCGGCTACAGAGATGTTCTTTCAACAATTCACGAAAGTTATGATTATATTTCACCAGCATCAAATATAATTCAGCAGCTTCACAGAGATTTATACTCTTACAACCAGAATGGTTTTGGGGGAAAATATAAATCCAGCGATAATATTATTGCCGAAACAGATGGAAAAGGCATTCAGAAAGTACGGTTTGCGCCAGTGTCTGCATTTGAGACAGATGAAGCGATGAAAATTATGACAGAACATTTTCTGGAAGAATGGAATGGCAATAAAACAGATAAATTGCTTCTTATTCCAATGTTCATTTTAGACTTTTTATGTATTCATCCGTTTGAAGATGGCAATGGTCGTATGAGCAGATTGCTTACCCTGCTTTTGTTGTATAAAGCCGGATTAATTGTTGGAAAATATATCAGTATAGAAATGCTGATTGAACAATCAAAAGAAACATATTATGAAGCGTTACAGGACTGTTCTGCAGGCTGGCATGAAAGTACTAATCTTTACGAACCATTTGTGAAATATTACCTTGGTATTTTGATAAAAGCCTCAAATGAATTTGAGAGTCGGGTTGAGTATTTATCTAACAGCAAGATTTCAAAACCAGAAAGAGTAAAACGCCTGATTCAAAATACTGTTGGCAAAATAAGCAAAAAACAAATCCTTGAAAAGTGTCCTGATATCAGTACAAAAACAGTAGAAAGAGCTTTAGTCGATTTAGTTAAAGAAGGTCTTATTGAAAAGGTAGGTGCAAGTTCCGCAACAGCTTATGTCTGGATACAGAAGTAAATATTTAACAAACGGAATGCACAAGGTGCGGGAGTGCCGTTAGATGCGAACAAATCTGCCTGTAAAAGAAAAATGAAATTATTTTAAAGAAAACCCGGAATTCTGCATTTTTTGGAACAAATCTTGATTCAATTTTGAGAAGTCTTGAAATCAAAAATGTGGTTATAAGCGGAACCCAATATCCAAACTGCATCCGTGGAACTGCTGCAGACGCCATGAGTTATGATTATGATGTAACTGTAGTTACCGACTGCTGCAGTGCAAAAACACCGGAAATCGCCAACGCCAACATTTTCGACATGAAAAACATGGGAATTTTGTGCATCAACTTTGATACTCTGGTGAATGGCTGAGGGTTTTTGAAGGCTAAGTAGTGTTAGGTGAATTTTTTTTCTTACAATACAGCAATCTCTTTGTACCTTCTTTGCACTATTCCGTTTGACAACTGATAATTCTTACTATAGAATAAAAATGATATTTTGGGGGCGGTTTTTTAGCGGCACATTTTTTCTGCTGTAAGAAAATCCAACTCCATAATAGATGCAAAGGAGAATGTTATGAATATTGTTTTATTCACAATACTTCCCGTTGCTGGTATAGTTCTTGGATGGTTTATTCGTTGGTTATATGCCAAATTTCAGCTGTCTTCGGCAGAACAAAAAGCTGAACGTGTTAAACAGGATGCATTAAAAGAAGCAGAAGCCCAGAAAAAAGAATATTTGCTAGAAACAAGAGATCAACTCCTAAGGGAGCGACAGCAACAGGAAAGAGAAAACAGGGAGCGTCGTAAAGAAATTCAGGTTTACGAATCTCGTGTTGCAAAAAAAGAGGAACTTATAGACAAACGCAGTTCCGAAATGGAAAAAAAGGAACGGGAGTTTCAGGAACGAAACACTGCCATGGAAAAACGAGAGCAGTTGCTTCAAGTTCAGGAAGAAACTTACCGCCGCGAACTAGAAAGAATTTCCGGTTTAACAGCCCAGGAAGCAAAAGACCTTATCATCAAAAACCTTGAAAACGATGCAAGGCACGATGCTCAGGCACTTTTAAACAAAATTGAACAGGAAGCTCAGCTTTCTTCCGAAAAAAAAGCTCAGGAAATTCTTGTTACGGCCATTCAGCGTCTTGCTACAGAAACAACAAGCGACATTACTGTTGCCACGGTTTCCCTTCCAAGCGACGAAATGAAAGGCAGAATTATTGGTCGCGAAGGCCGCAATATCCGTGCACTGGAAACATTAACTGGTGTAGACATTATTATCGACGATACGCCGGAAGCTGTAGTTATAAGCTGTTTTGATCCTGTTCGGAAAGAAATTGCAAAGCAGTCTTTGGAGCGTCTTGTTACTGATGGTAGAATTCATCCTGCCAGAATCGAAGAAATCGTTCAGAAAGTTACACGGGAAATCCAACAGAAAATTCTCGAAGAAGGCGAAAAGGTTCTTTTCGATTTAGGCATACACAACATGAGTCAGGATGGCGTAAAGGCTCTCGGTCGCTTGTATTTCCGTACAAGTTACGGTCAAAATGTCCTTACCCACTCAAGGGAAGTTGCAGAAATTGCCAGTCTTCTTGCCTGCGAAATCGGCGCAAATAAAGATCTTGCAAAACGGGCTGCCCTTCTTCACGATATTGGTAAGGGTGCCGAAAACGACAGCGACAAAAACCATGCAGAAGTCGGTGCAGAAATGGCCCGCAAAATGGGCGAAGACGCAAAGGTTATTAATGCCATTGCCGCTCACCATGCAGACTGCGAACCGGCCACTCTGGAAGCTGTTATTGTTCAGATTGCCGATGCTATAAGTGCTGCCCGTCCTGGTGCAAGAAAAGAAACTGCCGACAACTATGTAAAGCGTTTGGAAAATCTTGAAGAAATTGCCGAACAGTTTAACGGTGTCGAAAAAGCCTACGCAATTCAGGCTGGTAGAGAACTTCGTATTCTGGTAAACAACGAAAAAATTGCCGACAGCGAAGTTAAAGAACTGGCTCAGAAAATTGCAAAACAAATTGAAACAGATTTGCGTTATCCTGGAAGAATAAAACTCACCATGATTCGCGAAACCCGTATTGTCGAATACGCAAGATAATTTTATCCGGCTGTCCGAAAATTTCTGTCATTTTGAATCTGGTTACCATACCTTTTCCAAGTGACTGAATTTTCGAGGCAGCTTAATTTTTATCCATCCCACCCACAAACAATAAATTCACCTTACATATGAAAATTTTCGCCTAAATATATTTCTCTTGCAACGGGACTGTCGATTATATCTTGCTGGCTTCCTTGAATTAAAATCTGTCCGGTAGATATAATTATTGCCCTGTCTGTAATTTCCAAAGTATCGCGGACATTATGATCCGTAATAAGAACACCAATTCCCCGTTTTGCCAGAAGTTTTATCATGGATTTTATATCGGCAACTGCTATAGGATCGATACCGGCAAAAGGTTCATCCAAAAGCAGAAATTTTGGCTCTATGGCAAGGGAACGGGCAATTTCTGTTCTTCGCCGCTCTCCTCCAGAAAGTGTAAAAGCTGGCTGTTTCCTTATTCTTCCTATGGAAAATTCTTCGATTAATTCTTCCAGACGCTGTTTTTTTTCTTCCCTGGTTAAATCAACTCTTGTTTCAAGAATAGACCAGATATTTTCTTCTACAGTAAGTTTTCTGAATACGGAAGGCTCCTGGGGCAAGTAGGAAATTCCAAGCCGCGCCCTTTTATACATGGGAAGAGGCGTAATTCTCTGATCATCAAGAAAAATTTCGCCGTTAGTGGGCTTGTAAAAACCTACAATCATATAAAATGTAGTAGTTTTTCCGGCACCGTTCGGCCCTAAAAGACCTAAAACTTCTCCAGTATTCATTTTAAAATCTACACCCTGCACTACTTTCTTTTTGCCGAACATTTTGTAAAGGGAATTGACTTTTAGTGTATGCAGAGGTTTTTCGCTTTCTACAGCGTTTTCTTCTTCAACTGTTCTTTCTTCGTTTTCTATTTGTTCTTCTAATAAATCGCTCATTGCTTTTCTCCAGAGTTTTTGTTTTCTTCTGCCGGCAGCTCTTTTTTTGCAGGACTATTTTCTTTTTCATCCCCTGCAAAAGGAGGATTTTCTGCCATACTGTCTGGCACAGTTTCATTTTTATCTGAAGGATTTTCTTCTTTTTTTGTATCCGTTACAGTGCCGCTTACTCTTCCGTCAAGAATTATTTCCTGTGTATCAAGATTTAATGTAATTTCCTGTGCCCTAAACGCATCTTCACCCTGAACTATTTTTGGATTTCCCGACATTTCAAGAACCTGCGCTTTTTTTCTGTAAACTGCAAAAGCCGATGTACAGGTGTTATTTTTCTGTTTAAGGGTAATATTTATCTGCATAACGGCAGTTTCAGATTCCTGATTGTATTCTATTATTTGAGCATCGGCCGTAACATCGTTTGCCAGGTCTATAAGATGAACAGAATCTTCAAGAACGGCAATTTTTGTTGTTCTGTCGTACTTCATTTTTCCGCATGTAAAATCAAGCTGGCTTTCCGTATTTTTTCCAGAGACAGTCCCCTCAGCAATAATATAGCGGTAATCTTTGCCGGAAAGTTCTATTTTATCTGAACGGATTTCCATTGTTGAAGTTTGAACAAAGGCATTTCCTGTAAGCACAGTTGTGTCGCTTTTGCTTCCTGCCGTACCTGTCATTGAATCGGCAGAAAATTTTATTGTTTCTCCAAAAATAAAAAAGGCAGCTAAAAAGAGAAAAAAAACAATTAAGGAACGCTTCATGTTTTATTCCTCCACATTCAGTTCTATTTCATTTTCACTTTCAGACAGTTCATTTTCATTGTCTGTGTATTTTTCGGGATTTTCTATAACAGTACCGGTTATATTCTGATTAAACGAAAAAGTATTGCTCACTCCGCTGGCAGAAAACCCCGTTCCCGTTATAGAAGTATCTTTTCGTTTTATGGAAACCTCCTCCGCAATTCCGCTTACAAGCTGTTCAGATTTGCCGTCAAAATAAAGGGAAGAAGCATTAATTGTTAATTCCTGACTGTAAACTTTTATATTTACGCTGTCGAACATGGAATACTGTTCTTGATTTGTATCGGCTCCCATAAAAAGGCATGAACCTTCTGTATCAAGAATACCGTCTTTGTCGAAAGTTTTAAAATTAGCATTTTTTGCGTAGGAACTGCCATCGCTTTTATACTGTTCAAGTAACTCTGCTTTTAAATTTATGGAAAGCATGTTGTTTTCAAACCTGTTGAAAGACGCATTCGTAAAACTAAATTCAGGAACAGAATCTTCAAAATTTTCGTTGCTGCCATAATTCAATGAACAGGAAACAAGCAGAATTCCCGCCAAAACAATAAAAAACTTTTTTATCATACAACAGTAATTCTACCATATTAAGGCATGTTTTTTCAATTTAAGTTTTAATACGGAACAGGGCCGTCTGTATCCCGGCTATATCATTTAATACTTTTGCCTGTTAAGTTTTTTATATTTTTCAAACAGGGCAAGACATTCACCTTTTGAGGATTCTTTCATTTCCAGCAGACTGTTTTTTCCGTTAATGTAATCGTAAAATTTACTGTCCCTAAAACCAATTTCGTCTGTATCTTTCTGATTGCATCCATAACAGACTGTCTTTATGTTTGCCCAAAGTATTGCTCCCAAACACATAGGACACGGTTCAGCCGTTGTGTAAATTTCACATCCCGAAAGATCAAAGGTCTGTAAATTTTTTGCAGCATCCCTTATTGCCTGAATTTCTCCATGGCATGTAGGATCATTATTTAAAAGAACTGTATTATGCCCTTTTCCCACAATTTTGCCGTCCTTTACAACCACAGAACCAAAAGGCCCGCCATGATTTTCTTTTATTCCCTCGTAGGCTTCTTCTATTGCCTGTTTCATAAAATCCATATAAACAATATACCTCATAAAAAACTGAATGCAAACGCCCTTCCAATCCCTGCCGCAAAATTTGAAAATATTGTGTATTTGCGTTATAGTTTTAAGCGATTTTTGTACAACATAAGGAGATAGTTTTATGAAAAAAGTACTTTTACTTGCCTTATTTTCCCTTTTAAGTACCCTTTCTTTTGCAAAATCCCATTTTTCCGTTGAATTCGGCGGACTTGGAACATCATACGGTCAAGAAAAAAAAGTAGCGTACGGCGAAAAAAAAGAATATATCGAAGAAATTGGAAGTGCTACAAACCTTGGAATTGAATATCTGTATTTTCCAAGCGTAAATTTTTCTTTTGGATTCAACACCAATATACTTTTTGGCTCTACCAGCCTTTACCTCGACGATAAAAATATCGACTACCACACTTTGGGGTTAAATGCCGCCCCTGTTGTTGCCTTTACTTTCGGCAATTCTTCAAAAAAAACCTTTTCTCTTGAGCCTGTTATTTTAGAAGGAATGTACTGCTTTTTCGGCGAAGATTCCTCCTACAACATCAACTACCCGGACTCCTTTATTGCAGCCTTAAAATCAGGAATTAATTTTTCAATGCAATGGGGGCAGGGCTATCTTTTCGGATTTAAAACAGGCATTACAACAAGTTTTTTAAGTTTCCTTATTTATAACGGAAAACCAGTTTCAACAGGACGCGCTGTCGAAAAAACTGATTTTCACTTTTCACTTAAAATTACAAGAGAGCTTTAAGAGAACTTTAAGAAAACCTCTGCCAGCCTTAATTTTTTGCTCCTGCGTTTTTAAGAACAAGGTTTTTTGCTTCTTCGGCACTTTCTGCTTTATAGGAATAGTAATCGCCCGGATTCCATTCAGCTTTTTTGGAAAGACCGGCTGTTTTTATATTATAACTTCCGCTGTCGTACAGAGAGCCGAAAGTGTTTGAAGTAATGGATTTTTCTTTATCTTCAAACCAGTTTCCTTCGCTGTAAATTCTGCAATCCTGCCTTCTGTCAATTCCCCGGCTCAACATATTTACATAAACATTGTTGTAAATGTGAATCGTAGCAAACCTGACCATAGGAAGTCTTTGAACGCAACTGTCGAAAATATTGTGGTGCAGCGTAATTGTCTGATGATTTTTATCTTCAATTTTTTTATCGCTGTTTCCAATTAACATAGTCTTGTCATGATTTTTAAAAACACACCAGCTTACAGTAATAAAATCATTTGTATTCGTAATATCGCACAAACCGTCGTAAACCTGCCATTTCAACTTCTGGCCGTCTTTAGTAACATACTTGTCTTTTTCAATTTTATCTCTGGAAAAAGAAGAATAAACAGTGCAGTGGTCAATCCAGATGTATTTGGAATTTTGGATGGAAATACAGTCAAGATCTGCATTAAGCCCGTCTTTCGCTTCGATTTTAGGGAAAGGATTGTAGCAGTCGCTTATATTAAGGTTTCTTATGATAATGTTAGATTTTCCTTTTATTGTAAGGCTGGCACCACGAATTCCGCAATTTGCTCCCATTCCTTCTATAGTAGTATTGTTTTCAAGGCGCAGAACAGTAAGTTCCTTCCAGTAGCCGTTAAGTTTGTCCCGTAAATCTTTTACAGCCCCAGACTGATTTTCATCATAATTAAAACTGGCAGTATATTTTGTTTTCCATTCAGAATAATTTTTTGCCGGAAGAACAGATTTTTTTGTCATATTTTCAATAAGAGAATCCAGTTCTTTTGTAGAGCCAGACACCTCCGAAGGAATTAAAGAACCGTTTCCAGTGTCGGTCATGTCGATAATTCCCTTAACATAAATTGTCCTTGCAGAACCTTTATTTAAAGCCTCCAAAAGCTCTTTTCTGTTAGAAACAGTCACGCTTACAGAAGAATTCCCACCGCCAACACAGCCATATTTTCCGTCGGGAGGAACAACAGCTTGCCCTGCCAAATCAAATTTCCCGGAATAAGAAGCCCAGCCTCCAGAAAATTCTGGCACTTCAGCAAATAAAGCAGAAACAGCAAAACAAATTCCAAAAAAAGCTAATTTTTTCATTTTCAAAAATCCGTAAAAACGGCCTCCAAAAAAATAATCACCGTAATTATACAGTTTTTTCCCGTAACATAAAAGCATTCCGTAAGTTTTATAAATTGTAAGGATCGGGCGATTTGGGGCAAGCCCCAACCAGGCTTTCCGCACTTCGCCGACTAACCGCGGCTCATCCCTCCGCTTCGCTCCGGGACTGCTTGCGCAGGTGCTCCAATCCTTATCGCAGGTAAAACCGGTTAAAAAAATATTCTCTTAAAAACGCCGGAATTTTACCTTTCAAAACTTGTGATTTTCCCAATGAGGTATAAAATTACAGTCAGGTCAAATAAATGTTTTGACCTGTTAAAAATTCATCTTTTGGAGGTGTACTATGGCTATTCAAGTTTATTCACTGGGAGCAGCCCAAGAAGTTACAGGCTCAAAACATATTCTGGAAATTGACGGAAAAATCTACATGATAGACTGCGGAGCCTTTCAAGGAAAACGCTCTGTTGCCGACGAAAAAAACCGCCGGATGGATATTCCCCACGATAAAATTCAAGCCGTTGTTTTAACTCATGCCCATTACGACCACTGCGGTCTTATTCCATTCCTTACAAAAAACGGTTTTACCGGGAACATTTATGCAACTCCTGCCACAAGAGATCTGGCAAACCTTGTAATGATGGATTCCGCCAGAATTCAAAGCCGCGATGCCGAATACCTTAGAAAGCAATCTACCCGAAAAGGTGAAAAATTTGACTGGACACCTTTGTTTACAGAAAAAGACTGTGTTGCTGCCGACAATCAGATTATATCCCTTTCTTACAACAGAAAAATGTTTATAGCTCCCAATGTACAACTGGAATTTTTCGATGCCGGTCACATCCTTGGTTCAGCCTTTGCAAATTTTACAGTGTACAACCAGAAAAAACCGGAAACAAATTTCTTCCGCAAGCTTTTTTCAAAAAGCAAAGATAGTCCTCAAAAAAATGATTCTATAAATATCCTTTATACCGGCGACTTAGGCCGTCCTTCAAAACCAATAATCCGGGATCCGGCCACATCAGTTCCGCCGCCAGACTATATTTTCCTCGAAAGCACCTACGGAGACAGACTCCACGAAGGCAGCGAAATTGCCATGAAGGAATTAAAAAATGTTGTTCGCCGGGCAATCGACAAAAAAGGCAAAATCATAATTCCTTCATTTGCCATTGAAAGAACTCAGGAACTTGTTTACTATCTCCACCTTCTTGTAGACCAGAAAAAAATTCCTCAAATTCCTATTTATATCGACTCTCCTATGGCCGTAAATGCCACCAGCATCTTTCAAATACATCCTGAATGTTACGACGAAGAAGTTCACAATGCTTTCCTTAAACATCATAAAAATCCTTTTGGTTTTGGGGCACTTAATCTTGTTACAAGCGTAGAAGAATCAAAATCTCTCAACGAAAAAGAAGGTCCCATGATTATTATTTCCGCCGACGGAATGTGCGAAGCAGGCCGCGTAGTTCATCACATTGCCAACAGTATTTCCAAACCGGAAAACACAATCCTTATTGTAGGCTACATGGCAGAAAATACCTTAGGGCGGCGCATAAAAGACGGTGCAAAAGAAGTAAAAATTATGGGAGACACTTATCCTGTAAATGCCAGCATAGAAACAATAAATGCCTTTTCGGCTCATGCAGACTATAAAGAAGCTCTGGAATGGCTCAACAAGCTGGATACAAGCCGCCTGAAAAAAATATTCCTTGTTCACGGTGAAAAAGAGTCTCAGGAATTTTTTAAAGACTTCCTGCATAAAAACGGCTACAAGCATGTTCAAATCGTAAAGTACGGAGAAACATACTCTTTAACCTAAAAACATTCACCCTGCACAAAAAAAATGCCGATAAATATACAGTATTACAGTAACTTACAGCGGTTTGACACTGCTTATTTTACTGTGATATATTTATTGGTGAATCTTTTAGAGTTTCAGGTTCTTCTAATAAATAAAGCAATTTTACGAAAAGCCTCCAAAGGTTATGTTTTTTTACTTTGCATCTGGAATTTTGGCTGTGTCGGTTAATTTCGTTTTTGGAGAAAGAAATTGGCAAAAACAAGACGATTTAAAAAAATCGAAAAAAATCTGGTTTCAAATATTACAAACGGTCTAAAATCACTGTTTTCAAAAATATGGAGCGGCATACTGGCTTTTTTCAGGCTTTGCGACAGCAAACTTACAATAATGATTGTGCCCCACTCCCAGAGCAAACCTGTAAATTTTCAGACAAATATTTTTGCCCTTTGCCTTGGCATTGTCCTTATGGGCGGCATTATAGGTTCTTTCGTATATTTTAACAAACAGGCCGCAGTTTCCAGTTCAGAAATAAGCCGCTTAATAAACGAAAACCGAGAAACTCTGGCGAGCCTGGATGAACTGAGGGACGAAAACAACAATCTTCTTCAAACTGCAAAAAGGTTCCAGACTTCTTTGTCTCAGTCCCTTTCCCTTCTTGGCATAAACAGCACTTCTTCCGTTTCAAAGGCTTCCATGGGCGAATCCGACCTTTCTTCCCTTTTCGATACCCAAAGTCAGGTTTCCGGTTCTACTAAAGAAGCTGCCGACATACGCCAGTTAAATTCCTATCTGGAAAGTGCCGTTCAGCCTATAGAACAAATCGGAAAAATGCTGGAAAGTCAGGAAACTCTTTTTACCGATATTCCGAACATCTGGCCTATAAAAGGCGGAATCGGTCATATTTCAATGCAATTTGGTCAAAATGTTCACCCTATTACAGGTCAATGGTACATTCACAAAGGATTAGACTTTTCTACATGGCGAAGCGGTGATCCTATTGTTGCAACGGCCAATGGTCAGGTTGTTACTGTTGGTTACGATTTCAGCTTTGGCAATTATGTAATAATCAAGCATAAACACGGAATTTACACCCGCTACTGTCATATGCAGACAGCACGGGTAAAAAAAGGCGAATTTGTTTCTCAACGACAGGTAATCGGCACTATCGGAAATACCGGTATAACTACAGGACCTCATCTTCACTACGAAATCCATATTGGTTCCGATGTTGTAGATCCTGCAAAATATGTAAATGTAAAACTTTCAAAATAAAATGGCT
>CAMAFU010000037.1 GCA_945833725.1 uncultured Treponema sp. | reverse complement strand
ATAAAAATATTTTTCCCGGAACTTTTTGCAGACAATACATTCCGCATTTGGATTTACAGGGCGTTAATGTTCCTTGTTGTAAGCTGTCCATGTGCCCTTGTTATTTCTGTACCGCTTTCATTTTTTTCAGGGATTGGAGAAGCAAGCCGCCACGGTATTTTAATTAAAGGCAGCAATTTTATAGAAGCTCTTGCAAAAGCTCAAACTGCCGTGTTCGATAAAACGGGTACTTTAACAAAGGGAATTTTCGCCGTTAAAAAAGTTTACTGCATGGATAAAGAAAATGAAGACGAACTTATTGCCCTTGCTGCCCACGCGGAAAATTTTTCAAATCATCCTGTTTCCTTATCCATAAAAAATGCCCACGGTCACTGCAAAGATTGTGATTCAATTTCCGCAGAAAATTTTGAAGAACTGGCCGGTCTTGGAATAAAAATTACAATAAACGGAAAAAAGATTGCTGCAGGAAACGAAAAACTTATGGCACAAGAAGGGATTTTTCTTCCTCAAAAAAATGAAGACCACATTGGCACAACTGTTTATATTGCTCAGGACGGTATTTTTAAAGGCTGGATTGTTATTGGCGATGAAATAAAGGAAGATTCCCTTAAAGCTATACGGGGGCTTAAAAAGTGTGGAATAAAGAAAACTGTAATGCTTACGGGAGACAATCAGGCTGTTGCCCAGATAACTGCCAGAGATTTGGAAATTGATGAAGTTTTTTCTAACCTTATGCCGGAAGATAAAGTTTTAAAAGTTGAAGAATTGATGAAAGAAAAAGAAGAAAACAAAAAAACCGGTACAATTCTATTTGCCGGAGACGGCGTAAACGACAGTCCTGTTCTTGCAAGGTGCGATGTGGGAATTTCCATGGGTAACTTTGGAAGTGAAGCTGCAATAGAAGCCAGCGATGTAGTTTTAATGGACGACAAACCGAGCTGCATTCTTAAGGCAATTAAAATAAGCCGGAAAACCATGGCAATTATAAAAGAAAATATTGTTTTAAGTCTTGGTGTAAAAGCCCTTATTATGATTCTGGGAGTTGCCGGAGTTTCCAACATGTGGTTTGCTGTTTTCGGTGATGTGGGGGTATGCTTTATTGCCATACTTAATGCCATGAGAATTTCATCTCCGAAAACCAGATAAAAAAAGGGCAAGTTCTTTAACTGCCCTTGAATACGCATACAAAAATTTTGCCATGCTAATTCCGAAGTTCTTCCACAAAGCTTCGGATCCTGTCCATGGCAATTTTTATTTTGTCGATGGAGGTTGCATAACAGCATCTTATGTGACCTTCTCCTCCGGCACCAAAAACGCTTCCGGGAACAACGGCAACATTATGTTTCTTAAAAAGCCGGGTTGCAAATTCTTCGGAAGTAAGGCCTGTTGAAGAAATGTCCGGGAACATGTAAAAAGCTCCCTTTGGTTCAGGAACAGGAATGTTCAAGTCGGAAAATGCTTTTTGCATAAGGTTTCGGCGCTGCTGGTAACTGACCCGCATTTTTTCTACATCTTTCCAGCCGTGTCTAAGGCCTTCTACCGCACCGTATTGAGAAAATATAGGAGCACAAATAGTATTGTAGCCGTGCAGCTTTACAATTTGAGCAAGAAGGTCAGCAGGAGCAGCAATATAACCGATTCTCCATCCTGTCATAGCAAAAGATTTTGAAAAGCCATTTAAAATAATGGCATAATCCTTCATTCCTGGAAAAGAACCGATTGAAACATGTTTTGTGCCATCGTAAACAAGCTCACAGTAAATTTCGTCAGAAATACACCATATCTGATTCTTTACGATAACTTCTGCAAGTTTTTTAAGTTCTTCTTCTGGAATAACAGTGCCTGTAGGATTATTGGGAGAACAAATCATAACGGCTTTTGTTTTTGGCGTAATAAGTTTTTCAACTTGACTTGCCACAGGATAATAGCCGTTTACGCTGGAATCTACAGGAACAATCTTTACGGAACAAAGTTCTGCCAATGGAACATAATTTACATAGCAAGGCTGAACAACAATAATTTCATCTCCGGGATTTAAAATTGCCCTTAAAACGGCATCAACACCTTCCGAAGCACCTACAGTAACAAGAATTTCATTTTGGGGATTGTAATAATTGCCGTACTTTTCCATGTATTTTGCAATTTCTTCCCTAAGTTCAATAAGCCCCCAGTTGGAAGTGTAGGAAGTATGGCCTTTTTCCAGATGATAAAAAGCTTCCTCCCGAATACCCCATGGAGTGGGAAAATCAGGTTCACCTACAGAAAGGGAAATAACATCATCATGCCCTATAAGCATTTCAAAAAATTTTCTTATTCCCGACGGGGGAATATTCATCATTGAAGTTGAAAATTTATCTTCTCTTGTATTCATTTTTGACCTTTTTATAAAAATTTAAAAAACACCAGTTGACAGGTATTTCCAAAAGGGCAGATTAAGCCATTACGCCTTCCCTTCTGTCCAGTTCATCTTCTACATAAAGTACATCATTTTCCTTGTATTTTTTTAGGAGAAATGAAGTTTTTGTTGAACGAACGCCGTTTAATGTAGAAAGTTTACTTGAAACAAACTGAGCCACTTCCATAAGGTTGTCGCCTTCGATTACAACTTTTAAGTCGTATCCTCCGCTCATAAGGTAAAGGGACTTTACCTGAGGAAAACGGTATATCCGCTCTGCCAGGGCATCAAAACCGTGTTCCCGTTCTGGAGTACACTGTATTTCGATTTCTGCCATTACTTTGTTTTTTGAAGCAGAATCTTTTTCAGGATTAACAATCGCCGCGTATTTTAAAATTATTCCTTCGTTTTCCAGAGACGCAATAATTTTTTTAACATCTTCCACCGACTTTTTTGTCATGGCAGAAATGTCTTCCAAAGATAACCTTGCATTTTCCCGCAAAAGTTCAAGGATTTCTTCTTTTCCGTCCATTTTTTCCTCCAGCAGTTTTATAAAAACGGGCTATAAAACTTTTTATGATTAAAAGTTATATTGTTCCTTTTGTACTTGGAATTTCTCCGTTACGGCGAATATCTATTTCTACAGCCTGCCGTAAAGCTCGAGCCGCAGCTTTAAAAAGACCTTCCAGTTTGTGATGATCGCTTCTGCCGCGGATTGTTTCCAGATGAATATTGCACTTTGCGTTGGCACTAAAAGCCTGCCAGAAATCTTCGAAGCAGTCTGTCTGAAAAAGATATTCTTTACCTTCTGGAGTTCTGCTGACTAAAGGAATGCCTTCAAGTTTTGCATTGCACACACAGAACGGTCTGCCTCCAAAATCAACGGCAGTAAGATAAGCCTGTTCTATTTCTGACTTTTTGCAAAGTTCTTCTATGGCATTAAATTCTACGGAACAGCGCAAAAGGCTTTCGTCCATTGGATAAAAGAAATACCCTGCCCTTTTTATTCCGGCCATGTTTCCCAGTGCTTTAAAAAATGCCTGCCCTAAAACAATTCCTGTATCTTCGATTAAGTGATGCTGATCCACATCTAAATCGCCGGAAATTTCTCCGTCTAAATCGAACATTCCGTGTTTGCAAAAAGAATTCAGCATGTGATTAAAAAAACCCAGAGGATTTTTTACACTGCATTTTCCGCTTCCATCCAGATTAAGAGTAAGTTTTATCTGTGTTTCTTTTGTATTTCGTTCAACAGTAGCTATTCTCATTTTTTTTCCGAAAAATTTTATTCTGCAAAAAAATATTAAGCAGGCGTTACGGGCGGCGTTTGAGCCCGTAGAGTGGGGTGCGCACCAACAAAGTGGGGCGCAGGGGAGAGACTTCTCCCCTTATTTTTACATCATTACTTTTCTAAGTTCATATTCCAGAATGTCTGTTGCCCCAAGCTGGTGTAATTTTGGAAGAAGTGTTGGAACTTCGCTTTTTTTAACGGCAATTTTTACTGCGTATCCACCGTCGGCAAACAGAGGGGAAACTGTAGGGCTTTTCATGGATGGAATTCCTTTTATAAGTGCATCGAAATTGGCCTTGGAAACATTCATTTCGAGCATAACCCGGCTTCTGGCGGCAAGAACTGCTTCGAACAGCATTTTTAATTCCAGAATTTTCTGTTTTTTAACGGGATCCTGCATTGCTTTTTTTGAAGCGTACATTCTTGTGGAGGAAGTCATTATTGTGTCGCAGATTTTTAAGTGATTTGCCCGAAGACTGGAACCTGTTGATGTATTATCGATAAGAAGCTGTGCTAAAGACTGGTCGTTGTCCTGAACAAAGCCTTCGGAAGTTCCCCAGGTGCGGAAGATTTTTCCGTCTACATTTTTTTCTTTTGCCCACTGACGGCTTAAATTCTGATACTCCGTAGCGATTGTAACAGGTTTTTTGATAAGGGAATCAAAATCGGCTGTTTCCGGGGCGGCAACTACAATGCGAACCGGGTCAAAACCTAAATCCATTATTTCTTCTACCTTGTCCTGTACACCGTTTTCGTAAACCCAGTCTTTGCCGGAAAAAGCAACATCAGCCTTTTCGTCTGCCAGAAGGGCACTGGAAATTTGCGGCTTTACAATCTGAAAAGCAAGGTCATCCTGATTTGTAATTGGATAATATGTACGATCCGGAAGATAAAGGGTAATTCCTACATCTTTAAGAAGTTCAACAACACTTTCGTAAATGCGGCCTTTTGCAATCAGAATATTCAGTTTTTCCATTTGATTTTCCTTAATTGAGTTTTTCGTTCAAGAAAGTTTCCTGCATTTTTAACAGTAAAACAAAGCAGAAAACCGCCTTTATTTTAGAGAAGATTTAAGAAAAATTCAATTAAACTTATGTTTTGTGCTCAGGGCTTTAAGCCCCGGCAGTTTTATTTTTTGTATGACCGCTTTACTTTTTTTGTAGTTGTCATTTCCAAAGGTTTATCAAGCACAGTGAGCCTTGTAATTCTTGCGTAAGGCTGCAATGTTTTATTTACAGCCTTTACCTGTTCCATAAGGGCATCGTAAACTTCGGCAGGGGCTGGATTGTTTTTCCGTTCAAGCTTAAGTTTTTCAAAAAGGTCGTCTGAAGGGTAAACAAGGGCTTCGATTAATTCGGATTTTGAATTTTTGTCTTCTGTGTATGCCTGAACTGTAATCTGCTCAAAATCGCTGTAAAGCTGGAAGGCGTTTTCTATTTCTTCCGGGTATACATTTTTTCCGCCTTCGGTAACTATCATGTTTTTTGCCCGGCCAGCAAGAATCAAATAACCTTCTTTATCGAGAAATCCTAAATCGCCTGTTTTAAACCAGCCGTCTTCCGTAAAAACAAGGGAAGTTTCTTCCGGCATTTTGTAATAGCCTTTAAAAACCATAGGTCCCTTTACGCAAACTTCTCCAATGCCGTCTTCGCCTTTATCGAGAATTTTCATTTCCATGTACGGGAAAAAGTACTGTCCGACACTTTCAATTTTAAAGTGATAGATTGGATTTAAGGTGATTATAGGACTTGTTTCTGTAAGGCCGTACCCCTGTACAAAGTCAATTCCCATTTCGTTGTAGATTTTAAATACGCTGTCTGCCAAAGGTCCTCCGCCACAAATTGCAATTCTAAGGGAATAGATATTTGCCTGCTGCAAAACAGCCTTAAAAAGTTTTTTACCTATGTTGATTCCGAATACTTTTTTTACAAAATAAGAAAATCCCAGCATTAAATGAATGACACCGTTTACAACAGGACCTTTTGCCTTTATTCCTTTTAATATTCCTGAAAGAAGTTTGTTGAAGAGGAGAGGAACACCAAGAAGCATGGTAATCTGGCCTTCTTTAAGTTCTTTCATAAGGCGGCTTACGGCCATGCTTTTTCCGAAAACAATTTCTGCACCTACAGAAAGGGCTTCGATCATAACGGCCTGCATTGTGTAGGCATGATGAATGGGAAGAAGGGCATAAAAAACATCTGTTTCAAATATCTGCATGCGGGTCTGGGCAATATAACAGCAGCTTACAAGATTTTTGTGGGTAAGCATTACGCCTTTGGGATTGCCGGTAGTACCGCTGGTAAAAAGGATTGCTGCCAAATCATCTTCTGAAGGCATATCAAGGGCACCGGCATTTTCGGAAGAAAGATTGTAAACATATTTTTCGGAAAATTTTGGGCTTAAAGAAAAAACATTTTCCCTTTGTGCAAAATGCTCAAATTTTTCTTCATCAATAAAAAGAAATTTAGGTTCTGCCGTATTCAAAAGGTTTTCAATTTCTGAATCATGGAGGCCGTAATCAATAGGAACAACAACGGCCCCGGCGTACATGGCTGCAAAAAACACAACTGCCCACTCAGGAGAGTTCTTACCGGAAACTGCAATTCTGTCTTCTTTTACTACACCGTTTCCGCTGAACCATGAAGCCAATTTCAGAATTTTTCTTTCTGCCTGAGAATAGGTCAAAGTATTTTTTGAGCCGTATTCACCTTCAAAATCCGTAAGGCAGGGACGGCTTTTAAAACGACGGGCAGAAATAGAAAACATTTCCGGCAAAGTCGGCCATTCTCCAGAAAAATCAGTTCCACGATATTCATCAAGAAATTTCCATGGAATAAAATCAGCATTAAGTTTTTTCATAAAAGCCTCCAAAAAAAGCCGCGACAAAATTGCCGTAAAATATTGTGCAAAAAAAATGCCGGCAAATATAGAAAGAAAAAAATATATTTGTTCCTTATTGTCGCCTTAAAAAATTATATCATAAAATCATTAAAAATCACTTAAAAACCGTTGTAAAAGAGCAAAGTCATTATAATTTTATGAGAAAAATCTGGTGCAAGAGAGCGAACGGGCAGGAGAAAAACCGAATATTATAAGAATTGAATTTTTATGTATGTTTGTGCTATCATTTATAGGATTTTGAAAAATTAGTTTTATCGCTTTTGCGGTTTTACGGGAGCTTTTTTATGAAGGTTGTTGTTATTGGTGCCCAATGGGGAGATGAAGGAAAAGGCAAAATTGTTGATTATCTGGCAGAAAATGCAGACTATGTTGTACGCTATGCCGGAGGACCTAACGCAGGTCATACTATTGTTGTAGACGGAAAACAGTTTGCCCTTCATCAGGTTCCAAGCGGAATCCTTTACTCAGACAAATCGGTTTTTCTTGGTGCAGGAATGGTTATTGATCCGGAAGCTCTTTTCAATGAACTTCAAATGCTGAAAGACAACGGAATAAACTGGGAAGGCAGGGTTTTTATTTCCGACAGGGCTCAGATTATTCTTCCTAAATACCGCCAGATGGACAAAGAACGGGATTCCCTTCGCAAACGCCCAATAGGCACTACAGGAAGGGGAATTGGAATTGCCTATGCAGAAAAAGCTCACCGGGACGGACTGCGTCTTGCAGATCTGGATTGGAAAGCAAAAATCGACGAATTTGACGGCGAAGATCTGGAATACATAAACAAATATAAAGAGCAGCTTCTTAAAATGCGCGTAGACCTTACGGCAAAAATGCAGGAATTCAAAAAGGCTGACATTCTTTTTGAAGGTGCGCAGGGAGCAATGCTGGACATAGATTCTGGAACTTATCCTTATGTTTCTTCCGGTGCTTCATGTGCGGCAGGAGCTGCAACAGGATGCGGAATAGGTCCTCACGATCTGGATAAAATTCTTGGCGTATTTAAAGCTTATGAAACAAGAGTTGGAAACGGTCCAATGCCTACAGAATTTAACGACAACGACGAAGCAGAAAGCGAACTGTGCAGAAGCGTAAGGGAAACTGGTCGGGAATACGGAGTTACAACTGGAAGGGCAAGACGATGCGGTTATCTTGATTTAGTGGCCTTAAAGTACGCCTGTCAGGTAAATTCCATCGACAGTCTGGTTTTAACACATCTGGATATTTACGATCCTATGGAACAGATTGAAGCCTGTATAGCCTACGATATAAACGGAAAAATCGTAACAGATTTCCCGGCAGGAATCGAAGATTTGGAAAATGCAAAACCTGTACTTCAAAAATTCGAAGGCTGGAAAACTCCGCTTAAAGATGTACGGAAATATTCAAAATTACCACGCAACGCAAGGAACTATATAGAGTTCATCGAAGACTACTGTCATGTTCCTGTTAATATAATTTCTGTTGGTTACGAGCGGGATCAGACTTTTATAAGAAAAAATCCCTGGAAAAAATAATCTTATAAAACGGGCATCAGCTATCAAATATCCGTGCCCGTTTCTTTCGAAAAATCAGCGGACTTTAAACTGCTGGTTTTTCGATTTTTTTTCTCCCCACTCCCTTAATAACTTTGCTTAAATTTTTAACAGTCTGAAGTTTTAGTTACCGAAAATCCTGCATACGGTTTCTTTAAAAACTTTTCCTCTGTGAAATTCATTTTTAAACATACCGAAACTTGTTGAACCTGGACTAAAAACAACTGTTTCGTCTTTTGATAACGGTGCTTTTTTAAGATTTTCTTTCAGCTCTGTTAAAAGAAGTTCCAGACTGTCAAAAGGTCCAAAATAAGGAATCTGTTTTTCCTGAAATGATAAAATTATTTTATCCGTTGCAGAACCTTTTAAAAGATATATTGAATGAGGTTTTATTGCACCAGGTCTGCTGATTGTATCTGCAATTACAGATAAATCGAGGCCTTTGTCTGTTCCGCCGGTAATAAAAATTACTGGAGTGCCAAAAGCCTGTGTAGATTCGCCGGCAGCTTCTCCTACAGTTGAGGCAGAATCGTTATAAAACTTTACTGAATGAACAACTCCCGACACACCGGCAGTTTCCCATGTATGAAAATATTCAAGTCTGTGCTCAATGCCATTCCAGCGACCTAAAATGTCTATAATCTGGTCCGGGGAAATTCCCATAAGTTTAAGTACAAGAGCGGCATTAAGGACATTAAGCCTCATGTGTTTTCCCGGAACCATAAGTTCTTTTAAAATAACTTCCGAATCTTTTCCGTGAGTCTGTGCATACCGGCTCATAAATTTTTTTGGCAGTCGGACAACTCCATCTCCTTTTTTATCCTGCCACACTCCAAAAACACCCTCTGGAAGTTTTTTTCTGCTGTAGCGCAGCACAGTTGCCTTTGTCTGCTTTGCAAAAATATTTCCCCAGTTTTCAATAAGCGTTCCGCCGTCGGCAGCACTGTCATCATCAAAATCAAAAATTGCAAAATCATCTTTAGTCTGGTCGGCAAAAATAAGTTCTTTGTCGGCAACATAACTCAGCATTGAATGATAAAAATTCTGGTGATCGGGAATAATTTTTGTAATAAGGGAAATGTGAGGTTTTAAGGCTTTTCTGCCCCGCAAATCGGCAAGCTGCCATGAAGAAAGTTCAAGGACTACAGGTGTTGTTCCGTTTGTTTTTTCAAGAAAAGTTAAAGGCGAAACAGTAATGTTTCCTCCAAGGAATGCCTCAAAGCCAGCCTGCTTTAATCCGTAATATATGGCACTGACAGTAGAAGATTTGCCTTTTGAGCCAGTAACGGCAATAACAGGGGCTTTTGAAAAATGAAGAAAAATGCTTATGTCCGTTTCTATTGCCTTTGCTGCTTCAAGGAATTTATTTCCATCGTATTTTATGCCGGGATTTTTTATAACACAGTCGGCTTCGATAAAATCTTCCAGACAGTGCGTTCCCAGTCGATAGGAAAGTTTTGAATGATCCAGAGTTTTATCTTCTGAAAGGGATTTTATTGTAGGTGCAAGCTGTTCTTCTGTTTTCATGTCGGTAACAAGAACATAAGCACCGTGCCTTAAAAAAAAACGGACAGCGGCTTCCCCTCCCCCATTTAAGCCCAAGCCCATTACAAGAATTTTTTTTCCGGCAATATCCGAAAGTTCATTAAAATAACATCCTTCAGGATAAAAATGAGGAACAGGCGGTTCTTCTTCAAATACTTGCGACATAATATTCTCCCTTATCGAGATGTTTTAAGTTTTCTAGTCTGCTTGAATCTTGCAATTCCTTCGTTTATAAGAAGCTCTGTTAAATCTTCGAATTCCAGGCCAAACGCCATACACATTTTCGGAAACATGCTGATTTTTGTAAACCCCGGCATGGAATTAATTTCGTTGAGATAGATTTTTTCATCTTTTCTGTCAATAAAAAAATCAACCCGGCTCAACCCGCAAAGATCAAGTGCAACATAGGCTTTTTCTGCCAGATGCCTTATTTCTTCAAGTTTTTCCACGCTAAGTTCAGCTGGAATCATAAGTTTTGCTCCGTCTGGATCATTGTATTTTGCATCATAATCGTAAAATTCATGCAAAGGTACAATTTCGCCGGGACCATAAGATTTTACAGCCTCAAAGGAATTTACGCCGTCAAAAGTAACAGGATTTCCTGTAACAGAACATTCAATTTCTCTGGCATCAACGGCTTTTTCAATAAGGATTTTATCATCCCAGCAGAAGGCTTCCATTATTGCGCCGTTAAGATGCCTCATATCACAGGCAAGATTTGCTCCATCGCTGGAACCGGCTGAACAAGGTTTTACAAAAAGAGGAAATCCTAAATCATTCTGAATATTCTCCAAAAGTTCATCGTACTTTTTCCAGTCAGACAAATCACTTCTGCGCATACAGATTCCTGGAACAACAGGAATGCCGGCATTCATTAAAACAGCCTTTGTTTTTTCTTTATCCATTGTTACAGCACTGGAAATGGTAGAAGCGCCCACATAAGGAATTTCCAGAAGTTCAAAAAGTCCCTGCACAGTTCCGTCTTCACCAAAAGTTCCATGCAAAACAGGGAAAATTACATCAACATTAAAGTTTTTTCCACCGGAACAAAACGCTCTGGCAGTTCCTCCGCCTGGCACAAGAGTAATCTGCTTTTCAGGATTTTCGTCTATTTTAAGTACATAATCAGGTTCTGCAAAAAGACAGCTCAACTGGGATTCATCCTGCAAAAACCATTCACCAGATTTTGAAATGCCTATAAGAAATACTTTGTGATTCTTATTTATATTCCGCACAACAGAAGAGGCTGATACAAGAGAAATTTCGTGTTCCCCCGACTTGCCTCCATAAACAACAGCA
>CAMAFU010000036.1 GCA_945833725.1 uncultured Treponema sp. | reverse complement strand
TTGTCACCAACCATAACCTGAGTAATTCCGTAACGGTCGCGCAAACGAATAAAAATAAGTCCACCCAAATCACGGGTACGGCTAACCCAACCATTTAATACAACTTTCTTGCCAACATCAGCTTTTGTAAGCTCGCCGCAAGTTACTGTTCGCTTTGAATTTTCCATAATAAAAATATTTTAGTGATAAGAAACTTAAAATTCAACAAACATAAGAAAATTCAGAAGGACTGCGTTAAGTTTTTATTGTCCGGTTGTTTTTTTCTGTGAGCGATTGGAACCCCGGCTTTGCCGTCCCGGAGCGCTGAGCGTAGGGATGAAGCGGCAGCGGAAGGGTGGAAAGCGCGGCCCGACTGTAAGGAGGGACACAGCCTGTTAAAATAATCTTGAAATATCTTTATTATCCATATATATTGAATTTTGAAAAAATTAAATGAATTTATGCACAGGTCTATAGTTCGTTTGTCTGTGTTTATGGGAGGATTTATGTCTAATAAAGAACTTGAAGCTGCTGTTTTGGAAGCTCTCGATATGTTCAGGCCACAGTTACAGGCAGATGGCGGCGATATGGAATTTATTTCCTTGGACAGCGAAAACCGTGTTCATTTAAGGCTTGTAGGTGCATGCGGAAGTTGTCCTATGGCAACAATGACACTCAAAATGGGAATTGAACGATACCTTAAAGATGCCTGCCCCGAAATCGTAGAAGTCGTTCAGGAAGCATAATTTTTAAAATTTTATAGACGAAATTTTCAAGCTCATTAAAAAATAAAATTTGAACTACGGAAAAGTTATATCTGGCTTTTTTGCGTTCGAATATTAAGCAAAAGTTTATGAACAAAAAAATCGAAATAAAATATGTTTACCTGAACGAGGATTTTAAGCTCGTTGATGCAAACCGGGAGTTTTTTGTCTATTTTGAAAAACCCGGCCATGATGTTATTTCTCTGGAAGATTTTACGGAACCTTCCTGTTTAAAGTCCCTTAAAAAATTTATTGCAAACAGGCATAAGTCTACTGGCTGTAAAATTTTCAAATTCAAAAAAAATTGTACGCACACTCGGGAAAATATTGTTTCTGTTTTTGATTCTTCTTTTAATGGTGTAAAATCTATTTGCCTTAAACTTATAGATTTGCAGGACGGCATTGATTTTTTTAACGATTATCATTCCGAAGAAACCGAACTTCTGGCTGCCTTAAGCCTTACCGATGATTGTGTTTTTTCCTACACTCAGTCTACAAACCAGTTTAGAATCGTTCAGTTTTACCGCAACAGGCGAATTCTTCTTTACCAGCAGGATATTGACGACTGGCGGGAATATATAATTCAAAACGGTCTTGTTCCAGAAAATCAAATTGACAATATTCATATCCTTATAGAAAAAATAAAATCTTGTCCGCTAAAAATTGATGAAATTTTTGAAAGTGCAATTCGCTCCAGTACTGCAAAAATACTTGAACGGTTGAATTTTATTGGCACAAGATTTGTTTACGACGGTGAAATACGGATTGTCGGAAAAATAATGACTTTAAAAGATGCCGAAAAAGTTAAGAACTCTAAGGCTGTTCTGGAAGAACTCCAAATTGATCCGCTTACAAAAGTTTACAACAAAAAAACAATTACCGCCTATGCAAAAAAAGCCCTTTCCGAAAGAACTACAAAAAGCATAGCACTTATTATTATGGATTTGGATCATTTTAAACCTGTAAACGATGCTTACGGTCATCTTGCGGGAGACAGGGTTCTGGAAAAAACCGGCGAAATTCTTCAGGAGATTGTAGGTGCCAGGGGAATTGTTGGCCGTTACGGCGGCGATGAATTTCTTATTCTTTTTGGAGATGCTGAAGACGAACTTGTTTTGCGTGGATTTTTGCGCTCAATTCTCATTAAAATCCGCAATAATTTTCAGGGGCAGTTTGACGACATAAACATTACAACTTCAATCGGCTGTGCAGTTTTTCCAAAAAATGGTACAGACTACAACGAACTTTTCCGCAAAGCTGATTTCTGCCTTTACCGGGCCAAAGACAAAGGCCGCAACAGATATGTATTTTTTAGGGATGACCTGCACGGAGAAATTTACAAAAATGCAGTTGCCGCCACAGAAGGCTTAAAGTACGACGACAGGGAAATTAAAGAACTTAAATATATGTCTGAATTTATGACTGAAGTTGCAAAATCGCCTTTTGCTGCAATCCAGAATATTTTGAATCACATGCTTATAACTTACAATTTGGACAACATAACCATTTACTACGGCGAAAACATGAATTCAATCTATTACTGCGGGAAAAAACTTTTGGATGATGATTGTGCGTCTTATGTAAAATCCAAAGATTTTTCTTCACTGTTAAATGGTAAACAATATTTTAGGATTGATTTTCCAGATAATATTCCTTCTGAGTTTAAAGATTTTAAAAATGAAATGTCGCTTCGAAAAGTAAAATCAACTGTCCAGTGTATTTTTGGAACACCTGACCTTATTACAGGCCTGGTAACATTTAATAGAACAAGAGAAGCTTCTTTATGGGCAGAATATGAAGTAAACTGTTCGGCAATGTTTGCTTCAACTGTTAATCTTCTTCCAGAATCTACAAAAGTTGATTTTGCACTTTACAGCAAACTTAAACAGTAATTTTCTGCGTTGCAGAAACATATTCATCTGATTTTTACAGGAAACAAAAATGAAAATCGAAAAAAACAAAATGGTAAAAATTCATTACACACTGAAAGATGAAGCTGGTGTTGTAATTGATTCTTCTTTGGATAAAGAAGCCCTTGAATATCTTCATGGTGTGGGAATGCTTATTCCGGGAATGGAAAGAGAACTTGAAGGCAAATCCACTGGCGATAAATTTTCTGCCGTAATTGAACCAAAAGACGGTTACGGTGAATATAATCCTCAATATGTAGTTCAGGTTCCCCGGGATCGTTTCGATACAGAACAAATTTCTGTCGGTCAGAAATTTCAGGCAGAAACTCCCGCAGGCCCTATGCTTGTAACAGTTACAGAAATAACATCCGATTCTGTTACAATCGACAGCAACCATGAACTTGCAGGCAAAAAATTGTTTTTCGATGTTGAAGTTGTTGATGTTCGGGATGCAACGGCAGAAGAAACTGCTCCCTACGAATTTTCTGGCGGATGCTCAGGCAGTTGCGGAAGTTGTGGCGGATGCTCAGGTTCACAAACCAGTTGTTCTTCCTGTGAATAAAAAAAAGGCAGTTGCAGAATTCATTTTGATGAAATGCAGCTGCCTTTTACTTTTTTTACAGTGCCGACCCTTTAAAATCGCTTAAAGTTTTCCAGCCCCGCTTTTTCATAAAATCTTTAATGCCACAGATAATTTCTTTCATGGCAAAAGGATTTCCGAAAGTTGCCGTACCTACTTCAACAGCGGAAGCTCCTGCCATAATAAATTCTACTGCATCCTGCCAGCAGCTTATGCCTCCTAAACCAACAACAGGAATTCTTTCGTTTTCCGGGAGTTTGTTCATCATAAGGCACAAATCGTAAACCATTCTTAAAGCAACAGGCTTTACTGCAGGACCAGAAAAACCCGCCCTTATATTTTCAAAAACAGGACGCCCGGTCTGCACATTTATTGACATTGCCTGAAAAGTATTAACAAGGCTTATTGCATCGGCTCCGGCTTCTTTTACGGCCATTGCAACACCGTTTAAATCAGGTGCATTAGGACTAAGCTTAACCATAAGAGGCTTTTTTGTTACTTTTCGTACGGCAGAAACTACAGACGAAGCAGCATCGCAGTTCATGCCAAAAGCCATTCCGCCGGCCTTAACATTCGGGCAGCTGATGTTAAGTTCAATCATTGGAATTTCTGTACTGTCAAGAAGTTTTGCACCTTCCACATAAGTTTCCAGTGAAGAGCCACTTAAATTTACTATGGTTTTTGCTTTAAATTTCATCATTTCTGGAAGTTCGTTTTTTATAAAATGACTTATTCCAGGATTTTCAAGACCGATGGAATTTATTAAACCGGAAGGAGTTTCTACAAGGCGCATACCTTTGTTTCCTGGACGACCTTCTAAAGTAAGACCTTTGGAACAGATACCTCCCAGTTCATTTACATCAAAAACAGAAGAATATTCACTGCCGTAACCAAAAGTTCCGCTGGCTGCAATTACAGGATTCTGGAACTTTACGCCGGCAATTTCTACAGATAAATCCACTTCTTCTTCTGGGGGAAGAGATTTTTTTATTTCAAACCGGGAAGATGTAACAGAAGAATCAATTTTTGCAAAGTCAAGAATTTCACCGTCAAAAACAGGACCGTCTTTGCAGCATTTTTTATTGCCTTCTTTTGTAGAAATTGTACAGCCCAGACAGGCTCCAACTCCACAAGCCATTCTGTTTTCCATACTTAAATAGCATTTTACACCTGCTTCCATGCACATTTTTTGAATGCACGCCAGCATTGGAACAGGCCCACAGGCATAAACTTCATCGTAATTTTCCCGAAGTTTTTCTGCATCTATTGCAGCAGTAACCATTCCCTTAATGCCACAGGAACCGTCTTCCGTAGTAATAAAAAGTTTTTTTGGAAAAATATAATCAAGCCCATAACTTCCGCTTTTAAAAGCCGCGTAAAAATCGTAGGACTTTTTTGGAAGCAGACTTGCAAAACCTGCAACTGGAGCCACTCCAATTCCACCGCCAAATATTGCAATTCGGCTGTTTTCTTTTGGTTCTGGCCAGAAATTTCCTAAAGGTCCTATTAACTCAATTCCATCGCCGTTTTCCAGAGAAACAAGTTCCTGAGTTCCTTTGCCTTTTTTTAAAATAAGGAATTCCACAGAAATATCCGTTTCGGAAATGCACCGGTAACCGTAAACGCTAACAGGCCGCCCAAGCAAAACCCCTGATTTAGACGCCTTAAGCATATAAAACTGCCCCGGTTTCGGACATGGAACAGTTTTTGAATTTTCTGATTGAATATTGACTTTTAAATACCACACGCTTTTTGAAGGAACAGCCCCATTAACGGCAGAACAGCCGCTTACAGTTCCTTTTGCAAAAACAGGCAAAACTTCACCAGAGCAGGATTTTACTTCATCCATAATTTAAACTCCAAACAAATAAATTGAATCATCAATTCCGATACAGACACAACTCATTAACTTTGCACCGACAGATAAGTTTTATTATTTTATTCCCAGTTCTTTTTTTGCATTAAGCAAATCTTCTTTTGCAGAAACACAGGCTTTTCCGGCAGCGTCTGCAATTTCTTTCAGGCATAAATTTCCGCTTTCAATTTTATCGGCAAGAGAAGGTTCTTTTTTCCATGCACAGAGAATACCGCGGCTGGAATTAACAGTACCGCCGGCTCTATCAAGTAAAGTTGCAGCAATTCTTGCAGCTCCACCCTGCGCTCCATAACCTGGAATAAGGAAAAATATTTCAGGATAAGTGTCGCGGATAATTCTTGCATCAGACTCTTCCGTACAGCCAACAACAGCACCTACAGGCGAACAGCTCTGACCGTTATAAATTGAAGCAAATTCCCCGTTAATTCTGTTAAGTTCTGCACCAACCATGTCCAGAACTTTTCCGCCATTTTTAAGTTCCTGCTTTTCAATATCCACCATTCCAGGATTTGAAGTACGCAGAAGAACGAACATGCCTTTTCCACCAGAAGAAGAATTTTCTTCTTTTGCAGGAAGGCAGTATTCACTGAAAGGTTTAAGCGTATCAAACCCCATATATGGATTTACAGTTATAATGTCCGTTTCAAATTCGCCGGAAAAATGAGCCCGTGCATAAGCCTTTGCGGTATCAGCAATATCACCTCTTTTAATGTCGCTTATGGCAATAAACCCTGCTTCATGAACAGCTTTTATTGTTTCTGCGTAAGTTTTAAGACCTGCAAGACCCATTGCTTCGTAGTAGGCAATCTGAATTTTAAAACAGCAGGCAGATTTTTCTGCAGCAACCCGGCGTATTATTTCTTTATTATAGGCAAGAACGGCTTCTGCCGGTGAACCAAAAATTTTAAGAATAGAAGCTGGAAGATAAGAAGGGTCAGTATCAAGCCCAACACAAAGAGGACCGTTTTTTTCGGCGGTTTCCTTAAGAATTTGCATATTATGAATCATAAAAACCTCACAGAAATAATTTAGCAGATTTTCAGATTTTTTTAAACATTGGGTGGCTTTTTGCTACGCAAAAATCAGGCTTTACAGGGTTCCGCTATTCGCTCCATCCTTAGCAGCAGACTAAAGTCCGCCGCTAAGGACAGCTTCGCTGCCCTTCCAATCCTTGCCACAACTATTAATTTTTCTTTTGTTCTTATCTTATTTTTTTCGTTGCAAAAAAGTCTTTTTTTTCAGATAATTTACTTATGACAAGAACAGACAGAAATCACATAATGCTTTTGGCATGTTTCATTACTCTTTTAATTACAATGCCGCGCCTTTGTGCCCAGTCTTCCCAGTTATCCTTTAAAGAGGCCGGAGAACTTAGAAAAACCTTTGTGGAATACGGAAAAAAATACATCGGCTGCCCTTATGTCAGCGGTGCTACAGGTCCTGTTTCCTTTGACTGTTCAGGATTCGTCTATGCCGTTTCAAGAGAATCTATCGGCTACCAGATTCCGCGCGTGGTAAAAAACATTTACAAATTCTGCACAATTATCGATGAAAGCCAGCGGGAACCAGGTGATTTAGTATTCTTTAAAACCACATCATCGCCAGAACCTTCCCACATAGGAATTTACATTGGCAACGGACAGTTTTTACACTGTGCTTCCGACGGTCCTAATACAGGAGTAATTTTAAGTTCCTTAAACGAAAACTACTGGAAAACACGATACTACAAAACAGGTCGTTTCCTTCCATCGTCCAACTCCCCGGAACAGGCAGGGGTACTGGCTTCCACAGAAAAAACATCTTCTTCATCAACAAACTCGTCTGGTTCATTTATGTCAAAAATAGTTCTGGAAGGAATTTTTTCAGCTGACTGGAATTTTTACACGGCAGAAAATTTCCGCCTGAATTTCAGGGGACTTACTGCATCCCTTGCAGCCATTTACAACGGAAAAGGGATGATGCCCGGCATTGCAACAATGTTCCGCTGGGATTGCGGCACAAATACCATCCAGATTCCAATTACCTTAACACTGTCGATGACAGAATTCTTTAAAATTTTTGCAGGTCCTGTAATTACAGTCGGCACACCAGTAATCCCTTCATCTCAGCTGGAAGAAATAAAACCATCGTTTTTTCCAGGCATAATAGGAATCTGCTGGAATACACCATCTTTTGCTGTCGGCAAATTTAACTTAAGTTTTGCTCAGGATATTCACTACACGGTTTTTAACAGTCAGGATGGAACTGCCCTTTCGCCAATTAACAGCGTTGTTTCAGGGCTCGTATTTTCTTCCGGCCTTCGTGTAACCTTTCCTCTTTCAAATTTGATTAAGTAATATGACAGAAAAGTCTTTTTTCCTGCATAAAATTCATTTTCTTTTTTTTGCAGCAATTTTACCTTTCCTCGTTTTCTGCATTTCCTGCAAAAATGAAGCAGTTTTTACAGTTACAGGAACCGATTCCCTTCAACTTGATTTTGCCATAAATTTTTCAGGTGATTTTGCTGCAGAGCTTTCTTCTCTTACAGGAGAATCCTCCGATAAGCAGATTTTTCTTTTACCGGAAGACATTAAATCAATAATGGAAAATGCAGGCATAAAAGTTCTTTCTTCAAAAACAGAAAAAGACGGCACAATAAAAACAAAAGGTGAAATCCCCGCTGTTTCAAAACACTTTCTCTCTTCAATAAATGCAATTCACCTGGAAAAAAACAAATTTTCCGTAACATTAGGTCCAAACCAGTTTTGCTCCCTTTACGAAAAACTTTCCGAAGAAGCCCAGGGGTATTTTGACCTTCTTATGATTCCATCCCTTAACGATGAAGAACTTTCTGCTCAGGAATACAAAGCCCTGCTCGCCTCCGTATACGGCGAAAAACTTGCAGAATCGTTTTTTTCTGAAAAGTTTACCTTAACCATAAACGGGAAAAATTCAGTTTCAAAGAAAATTCAAATTTCACTTGGAGAACTTTTTACCTTAAAAGATTCAAAAAACTGGCAGGTTGAATGGTAATTTATGGAAAACAAAGAAAATTTAAGCGAACAGGCAGAGAACCGCTTTATGGCAGTAGAAACAAAACTTGCCTATCTTGAAGATTTTGTAAGCAAGATGCAGGAAGAAGTTGTTTCCCAGCAGAAAACAATAGAAAACCTTCGAATAGAAAATAAAATTCTCTCTGACCGCATTCAGGATATTTCAGAAAATTTAGAAATTCCAAACAGGAAACCGCCTCACTACTAATTATGTAAGGGTACGCCATGAAAAAATCTACAGAACAAAAAGCAAAAACAAAAAAAGACTTTGGCAGGGAAAAAATTCATATTCTTTTTGAAGATGAAAATATATGCGTAATAAATAAACCCTCCGGACTTCTATCTGTTCCATATCCTGGCAGCCGGGCAAAAACCTGCGAAAGCCTTCTGGAAGAAATTTACCGTAAAAGGGGAACACTCACTTCAAAACACAAACCCCTTACCGTTCACCGCCTCGACAGAGATACTTCCGGTATAATGGTATTTGCCTTAAACGAAAGAACCCAGAAAATAATTATGGAAACATGGCACACAATGGTAACAAGCCGGCTTTATCGTGCAGTAGCAGAAAATCCAAAACAACCAGTACTTTTTCTTCCAGATTCAGGGCTTATTGATGATGAACTGGCATATAATTCCCACAATGTAGGTTTTGTTCCAAAAGAAGGCGACCGCCCACGCCACCACGGCGAAAAAGATTCCATTTACGAAAGAAACATTACCGGGCACGGCGAAAACAGAGCTTTTAAAACAGTAGAGGCAAGAACTCATTTTAAAGTTGTTGAACGGGGAAAAACCCACACTCTTTTTGAACTTAGCCTTGATACAGGCAAAAAAAACCAGATTCGTGCCCATTTGGCTTCAAAAGGCTATCCACTGGCAGGAGACGAAAACTACCGGGCCCGCACAGATTATTTTGGCAGGTTGTGCCTTCATGCAAGAACATTGGAATTTATTCATCCCTACACAAAAGAACAACTCCATTTTGAAGTTCCAGAACCCGATTCCTGGCTGGAATATGTAAAAAACGGCGACCCAACCCCAAAAACTCCAGTGTGGATAAAAGAAATGCATTCCAGTTTTAACGCAAAAGCAGAAAGTTTCCACAATAAAAACAACTTCAGCACAATATCAGGCGAAAAGAGAATAACAAAAAAAGAAAAATCACACATGGACTATATTCAGCTGGGAAAAAGAAACAGAAAAAAATAGTTTAATGAGTTTTAAAGGTTTGCCACAGCTTCAATAAGACCGGTAGGTGTAAGGGCGTAATCGTTTTTAAAGCTGTGACTTGCCAGAGCATGAGCCAAAGAACCGCTTATGCAAGACTCAAGAGCATCGTATCCCTGAGCCATTAAAGCACAAATCATGCCGCTTAAAACATCGCCACTGCCAGCTTTTGCCAGAGAAGGTCTGCCCAACGGATTAATATACATTTTATAACCTTCCCTTTCCCTGTAAATGCCAATCATAGGATTAGAACCTTTTACAAGAAGAACAGTTTCTGGAAAAGCCCGGCAGAATTTTTCCATTAACACGCTGCGGAATTCAACACACTCTTCGACAGAATATTCTCCCAGTCCGCAGACTTTAAGCAGTGCAGAAAATTCCTTTGGATGAGGCGTTAAAACACAGCCTTTTCCCCTTTCTTCAAGAAGTTTTTTTGTCTGGGAAGAATAGCACACATCTGCATCCAAAACAGCCTTAACATTTTTATGAGATTTTAAAAAGTCGTAATAATATTTTATTGCCGCTTCGTTATGTCCAAGCCCCATTCCAACAGCCAGCGCATCAACTTTTTCGCCAAATTCATAAGCCGTAAGAATTTCCACTGTAAGATCCACTAAATCGGCCTTAGAAAAACTTAAATCCGGCCGAATTAAAGTTACAAGCCCGGCACCAAATTTAAGGCATGCTCTGGCAGCAATACAACCGGCACCGATTTTTTCGCCGCTGGCAATATAGGCAGTTCCAAAACTTCCCTTGTTTACAAAATTTTTTCTTCGGAAAGGAAGTTCCATATCGCTTTCTTCAAGCAGAAAACCAATTTCCAGATTTTTAAAGTTTGAATTTTCGTAAAGAGAACGGCTTACACCCAAATTTCCAAGAACAACCTTTCCTACAAAATCTTTTGCTTCATCGCTAAAAAGAGCAGACTTTAATGCACCCATGCACACAGTAACATCGGCACAGAATACAGCCGTTCTGCAAACAGTTCCGTCCTGCCGGATTCCAGAAGGAATGTCGCAGGCAATTCTTATACCCGACAAAGAATTAACATCGTTAATAACAGAAGCAATTAATTCAACTTTTTCTCCGGAAAATTCCCCTTTAAAACCGCTTCCAAAAATGCAGTCGACAATAATTGAAGCAGAGTGAATTTCAGAAACCATAATGCTGTCGATTCCGTTTACCTGAACACCGCATTTTTCTGCCCGATCTTTTTGAATTATACATTCTGAACTTTTTGGTTCCATACAGGCAAAAACATTTACCTGAAAATCGTGTTTAAGCCTTCTGCTTAAAGCATAGCCGTCTGCCCCATTATTTCCGCCACCACAAAGAATTATAACTTTCTGACCAATTTTCCCAAAACTTCTAACCTGCTCTTCCAAAGCCTGAGCTGCGTTTTCCATCATTATTTCTTCTGTAAGGCCGTAAGAAGAACGACAGGATGAATCAAGTTCCCGTGTATCTAAAAAAAGTTTCTGCATACAGTAATTATACAGCCATTTTCGTTGATTGCAATGTGTGCAGCAGGGTTTCCGCATTATAAAAATATAATTTTAAACAGGGGCTTCCAGTCGCGACTGTTCAGTGCAAAACCGTGCTATTAGCACTACATGCTGATTGTGGCATGGGAATTTATATATATGGTGCTTGCGCACCATCCACAATCAGGATGTTTTTGCCCTGACCATTCGCTCCTTCGCGCCCCAATTTTTCTCATCAACTAAT
>CAMAFU010000035.1 GCA_945833725.1 uncultured Treponema sp. | reverse complement strand
GCTTGCGCCACTAGCACCTCAAGCTAGCGTGTCTACCAATTCCACCATCCCCGCGTGATGAAATATATAATATAGATTTGTTTATTTTTAGTCAATATGAAAATTCTTGATTTTTATATTTTTTTTCAAAAAAATGTTGAAAATTTACTGAGCAAAAAGCTACAAGAATATAAAAAACTTAAAACTCCACATTCTCGCTATATGAATTTTGTTTTGTTTTCCAGAGAAAGAAATGCAGACACTATGCTTGGGTCAAACTGCTTCCCTGAATTTTGTTTAATTTCTTCTACGGCATCTTCTGTAGATAAGGCAACCTTATACGGTCTGTCGTGAGTAATTACATCAAAAGTATCAGCAACGCTTACAATTCTTGAAAGGTACGGAATTTGCTCTCCTGAATAACCGTTAGGATAACCTTTTCCATCCCATCGTTCGTGGTGGCATAAAATTCCTCGCGAAATAGGCGAAAGTTCTTTTGAAGCATTTGCAATTTTATATCCGTTTATTACATGAAGCTGCATAATCTGTTTTTCTTCTTCTGTAAGACTTGACGGCTTGTTCATTATTTCGGCAGGAACAGACATTTTTCCTATATCGTGGAAAAGGGCAAGATTTTTTAAGTTTTCCAAATCTTCTTCCGGCAATTTGAGCTTTTGTGCCAGTGCTGCAGCAAGACTCTGTACGCGCATTGAGTGCTGTTCAGTTTCAAAAGAGGAAAGACGCAGTGCATCCCGCAGGGAATCTACTATTGACTGGTGCACTTCTGCATCTTTTTTCATTTTGTTTCTTACCATATCTGCCTGTGCCTGACTTACTGTAAGCTGCATATCGCTGTCGGGAGAGGTACGGCTGGCAATTCCATATTCAAAGGACAGGGAAAAATTGAAAGTTCTGTCGTGGTTTAAAATTCTTGAAATTCTTTTAAACACGCTTAATGCATCTTCATAGGATGTATCTGGCATAAGGACAATCATATTTCCGTCGTCATAGGCTGCAAAATCACTGGCTCTAAGCTGACTTCTTAGAAGCTCTGCAACATGCATGGTTGCTGCTTTGCCTGCATCTTCGCCAAAACCTTCTGATATAAGGTTTATTCCGTTTATTGAACAGACAACGGCCGTGTATGGAAATTTCCTGTAAAGGTTTATTTCTGTTATTTTTTTCTGAAGCAGGATTTTACTGGATAAACCTGTAAGCATATCGGTCATGGCAGTTTTTTCCATGGAATTATAAAGCTGCTTAAGTTCTGAAATGTCGTGAAAAAGAAGGAGAGTTCCCAAGTTTTTGTTATATTTGTCTTTTAATTTTGTATAATCCAGCTTATAAATCATGTTCTGGCCTGAAGAACTTTTAACAGTAACTTCTTCTACAGTAGATGTAGAGCGTTCCCGCATTTGATTTCCTACAGCCCTTGTTAAAAATCCTGATATGTCCAGATGATTTATGAGCGGTTTTTCCAGAACAAAAAGTTTTGCTGCATCATGATTAAAATCTGCAAGCAACCCTTCATTGTCGAACAAAACTACAGGTGTTCCAAGCCTGTCGAAAACCATTTGCCTTATTGAGCCTAAAAGAAAACGCGGCCGGTACAGATAGGCTTGATAATACAAGACAAAAGGAATGGCACTTATAAAGGCATTTACAATATGAAGAACAAAAAGTGGAAGACTTAAAATTTCCAGAAGAAAATTTGAAAGGGAGACAAAAAGAAAATACAAGCCGATTGTTATGTATTTCCCTGAATAAAGTATAGGCACGCTGGCACATTTTAAAACCATGGCAATGAAAATCAAAAGAACCATTGTCAGGTTAAAGTACTGATGGCATGTCATCCAGCTGCCTGAAACATGATGAAAAAGCAGAGGAACTGTTACATCCTGAAAATCTCCTGCAATAGTTCCTGCGTAGGCAAAATGAGTAATTCCGTTTGAAAGAAAAACAGCTGCATCAGCAATGCAGAATGCCCAGAAAAAATAAAAGGCAATGTTTGTCATTTTTGTTCTAAGGCGGACTGTTTTTAAAAGATATTGAGCCGAAACTACAAGAATAAAATCTGTAAGAATGCAGCTTACTCCGTATCCAAAGGAAACAAGTCTATAAAGAAAAGAACTTTGGCCGTAGTCTCTTAAATTTATAAACCCGGAAAGTGACACAAAAATATTGAAAAAGCAGAGGATGGAAACTATGTGAAGCTCTTTGCTGAAATTTTTCTGCTTTCTATAAAAGTTAAGGAGAAGCAATCCGAGAGCAATAAGTTCAAACAGATGAACACAAAATATAGCTGTCATTAGTACTCCAATTTATTAAGACCGCCCTGTTTTATCTGGAAATGAGAAAATTCCATGCTGAAACTTGCGCGTCCTTGAGTTACAGAGCGAAGTGTTGTTGAAAAACCAAACATTTTTGCCATAGGAGCTGTACAGTGAACTATTTCGCAGGAAGATTTTGAATCCTGCCCCGAAATCATTCCTCCCCGCTGGGTAATCTGGCTTATGGCTTCACCGACAAATTCCTGAGGACACGAAATATCTACATTCATAACAGGCTCAAGAATTACAGGATTTGCTTTTGAGGCAGCTTCATCGAATGCCTGGGCAGCACATGCAGTAAAGGCTAAAGGTGTACCGGAAGTTTCTGAGTAATTGATTTTTGTAACTTGAATTCCCACATCTGTACAAGGATAGCCGTATTGAATTCCTGAAGAGAATGAATTTTCTATGCCGTTTTTTACCGCATCGTAAATTTCCTGAGGAATTGATGAATCATGGACATCGCAGGAATAAGTGTTCCCTGTTCCCTGTTCATTGTTGAAAATTTTAAGGGTTAAAGAAGCACAGTTGTCTTTTCCGGCAAGAACTTTTTCCCACTGAGATGAAACTTCACTTTGAGTACTTACAGATTCTCTGTATGTTACCTGAGGTGAACCTACATTTGCCTTTACACCAAAATCTTCTTTCATGCGGGTAACAAGAACATCAAGATGAAGTTCGCCCATTCCGCTTATTATAAGCTGACCTGTTTCTGAATCTTCATGGCTTGTAAAGGTTGGATCTTCCCGGCTCATTATGGCAAGAGTTTCTAAAAGTTTATCTTTATCGCTTAAAGTTTCCGGTTCAATGGCAACTGATATTACAGGCTCCGGGAATTTTACGCTTTCAAGGAGAACCTGCATTCCTTCTGAACCTAAAGTATCACCGGTAGAGGCAAGTTTTAATCCTACAAAAACTGCAATGTCACCGGCACTTACGCTGTCAATCTGTTCCATGTGGTTTGCATTTACCCTGAGAATTCTGTTGACCCTTTCCCGCTTTTTTTTGCCTATATTAAGGTACTGGCTTCCTGCAGTAAATTTACCGGAATAAACCCGGACAAAACACAAAGCCCCCATTTCCCGATCCTGCTGGATTTTAAATACAAGACCAAGGGGCATTTTCTTTTCATCACAGAATACGTCTATAGGTTCTTCCGTGTCTTTTTTTATTTGATGGCCTTTTGCAGGTGGAACATCGCTGGGACATGGAAGGTAATCAATTACAGCATCAATAAGAGGTTGAATTCCTTTGTTTCTGCGGGCAGAACCTAAAAGACACGGCACTATTGACCTGTTTATCGTTGCTTTTCTTATGGCCTGTTTAAGCATTTGAACTGTTATTTCCTGTCCTTCAAGGTAAAGAAGACCTAAATCATCATCAACACTTGCAACATCATCAATTAATTTTTCGTGCCATTTTGTAGCTTCCTCAATATTTTCGCTGCTTATTTCAGATTCAGTCCATGTTTCTCCACTGTCTTCTTCGTTCCAGCGAAGTTCTTTCATTTCGATAAGGTCTATTACACCCTGAAATTTTTCTCCTTGACCAATTGGAATTTGCAGGGCAACTGTATTTGCACCGAATTTTTCTCTTACATCATTTATTGAATAAAAAAAATCAGCACCAGTTCTGTCCATTTTGTTTACGAAGCAAAGGCGGGGAACATTAAAATTGTCTGCCTGATGCCATACTGTTTCTGTTTGAGGCTGAACACCGTCTACGGCACACAAAACGGCTACGGCACCATCAAGAACACGAAGGGAGCGTTCTACTTCTGCAGTAAAGTCCACATGACCGGGAGTGTCAATAATGTTGATGGTGTGATTTTTCCATTGAGTGGTAATGGCTGCTGACGCAATTGTAATGCCTCTGTCCTGTTCCTGCTTCATAAAATCCATTGTTGCAGCACCGTCGTCAATTTCGCCGATTTTATGAATTTTTCCGGTATAGAAAAGAATTCGTTCTGTAGTTGTAGTTTTTCCGGCATCAATGTGAGCCATTATTCCAATGTTACGCATTTTCGATAAATCAACTGCCATTTTTATTTCCTAAAAATCAGGGCGACCTGTGTGTAAGGTGCCTTTAGTTTATTTCTGCGGAGGGCTGTTACCCACTGCAATACCTTATGAAAACGAACAATACCCAGCAGGTTGAGTTGATGGGCGTTCATCCAAAGATTATACATAAAAAAAAAGACCGTTTCAATTTGATGTGCATTTAATTTGAATCAGACTGAAAGGGAATCTGCTTTACAAGGGCATCAAAAAGACGCTGCTTCGTTTTTTCATCACTGGAGGTAAGAATTTCAAGATTTTTCCGTACTGTTTTTCTTGTGGAATTATCCTGAAAACTACAGGTGCAAGTAAATCCGTAATAATTCATTTTTTTTGCCTGTTCAACAATTATATTCTGCGGTGCATAGCAAAGCGGCCGTATTACTTTTAAGGGATATTTTTTGTATTCCAAAACAGGAGGCATTCCGCCTAAAAGACCTTTTTCCAAAGCATTCATAAGAACTGTTTCCAAAATGTCGTCCTGATGATGACCAAGGGCAATTTTGTTGAAACCGCCTTCAACTGCAAATTTTAAAAGTTCCGTGCGTCTTTGTGTTGAACACCAGTAGCATCCTGTTTTCTTTTCTTTTTTTGAGCGTTCTTCAATGTTGATTTCTATTGTGTGAAGATTAATTCCCCAGTTTTTAAAATTATCCAGAATATTTTGGGGAAGGGGAGAAGCAAATTCTGTTTTTATAAAAACACACTGAAATTCAAAATCAGCATCTTTTCTTTTTTTTCTGTTTGCCAGATACTCAATAAGGGCTGTGCTGTCTTTTCCGCCGCTTGCACCTACAAGAATTCTGTCTCCTTTTTCAATCATTCTGTAATCGTAGCAGGCTTTGTCAATAATGCTGAATAACCTGGGCTGGCCCATTTAAATTCTCCCTAAAATATCTGTAAAAAGCGGAATAAGCTGTTTTTTGCGGCTAACTGTTTCTTTCAAAAAGTAAATTCCGTCTTCAATTTTGGGATAGTTGATGAATTCTTCGATTGTTCCATCGCTTTTAATGAAAAGGTATGAGTCAAGTTTTGTAATGTCCGTAACCAAAAGAGCGGAAAAGTTTCTCTTTTTTAAGATTCGTTCTTCTTCCAGAGAAGCAAGAATTTTTGCCTTTCTTTCAAAAATAACAGAAGGAGAATCAACTTCGATTTGACTCACGCTGAAAGTTGTGCCGTTTTCTGAATATTCTTTTAAATCCTGAAGAATCAAATCTCTTTCGCTAATGTTTTTAAGTTTTGTTCCAGCACTCATAATTTCTTTACCCAAATCGTCAATTAAAAGGCCTGTAATCTTTGCCAGTTTTTCTGCCGTTTCAATATCACATTGAGTTGTGGTTGCAGATTTTAAAATCAGTGTGTCGCTGAGAATCCCCGACAGCAAAAGACCAGCCGTTTTTTTGTCCAAAGGAATTTTACTGTCATCGTATAAATTTGCAATTATTGTTGATGTGGAACCGATTACCCTGTTTATGAAATTTACAGGATATTTTGTTGTTATGCTTGCAATTCTGTGATGATCGATAATGTCTTTTATCTGGTAGTTTTCAACTCCGTTTACAGCCTGAGAAGGTTCATTATGGTCTACAAGGCTTATGGAAATTTTTGGCTGCCGGTGGGTCATGCTTTCCGTAAGAATTCCTGCAACTTTTTCATTATCGTCTATTACGGGAATAACGGGAACATTGCTGAGTTTAAAAATTCCTTCGCATTTTCTAAGGGTATCGTATTTTTTTACAGGTTTTATTGTTGAGTCAGAAACTGTGGAAACGGGAGTGGCGCAGGTTGTTAAAAGGGAAGTAGAAATTGTATCAAACTGACTTACGATTATTGGAACAGAGTTTTTTCTTGCAGAAAGAACAGTTTCTTCGCTTACAGTTCTGCCTCCTGTAATTACAATGCAGTATGCTTTTTTTTCGATGGAAAAATTTACGATGTCTTCCCTGTCTCCTGTAATTACAATAAGGTTCTGGTCGGGGCGTTCTTCAACTGTTTTTTTGAAGGATTCAAGTTTTGCCGCTCCTGCAATAATCGTGCAGTTTACAAGTTCGTCTCTGGAAAAATCCGGCATGTTGGCAAAAATTCCGCCGATTGACTGATGAATAAGGTTGTAGTTTGTAAGAATTTTTATATGGTGTTCCGGATTAAGGGAATTAATAAGGTTTTTTGCAAAAATTGAGTAATGAAGAAGAGATTTATATCGGCCACATTCATCAGTTACAATAAGAAAGTGATGGTTATTTTTCTGCATAAAAAGGGATGCCAGCTGCAATGACTGGTTTTCGCGGATGGAAATAAAATTTTCTTCCATGTAGTATTCAACTTTTGGCGTCATGTCAGAAATAAGTTCAGGAGGTTCTGCATCAAACCTGTTGAAAACATATTCTGTTTGAGGAGAAAGTTTTCCTGCACGGCACGGCTTATAGTTTTCGTTCCCTGTTGAATTTTTAAGTTTTGCAAAAGCGTACGCACTGACAACAGAATCTGTATCAGGATTCTTATGTCCAAAAACATAGGTTGTCGGTTCCATTTTATACCTCTTTAAAAAACTCCGCGTTAGCGGCGAGCCATGGATGGCGAGAATCCAAGTTTATGAAGTGCAACGCACGAAATAAACTTGAGTGATAAAAATTACATGGATGTAATTTTTATCACACCTCTTTAAAATTTACCGGCTGTTTTTTCGGACAGGCTCACTGGTAAAATCAACTCCCAGCTTTGAAAAAATCTTTTGATCAATTTCGCTCAGCATTACCGTTGTATGAACCTGACAGTTTTTTAGTTTCGGAAGCTGTTCAAGAGCTTTACGGCAGTCTTCGTTGTTCAGGCTGAGCATGGCAAGGGCAACAAGAATTTCGTCTGTATGAAGCCTTGGATTTCTTCCCATAAGGTAATTGACTTTCATGTTCTGAATAGGCTCAATCATCTGGGCTGGAATAAGTTTTACGCTGTGGGGAATATTTGCCAGATGCTTTGCTGCGTTAAGGAGAAGGGCTGCACATGTTCCCAAAAGACTGGAAGTTTTTGCCGTAATGATTGTACCGTCATTAAGTTCAATGGCTGCTGCCGGAACTCCATATTTTTCGCTCTTTTCATTTGCTGCTACAGTAACTTTTCTGTCGGAAGGAGACAGGTGAGTCTGCTGCATTAAAAGGTTAAGTTTAGAAACTTCACTTTCCTGACCTTTACCTTCTGCAAAATTGCATAGTGCCTTGTAATACCGCCGGATAATTTCCTGCCGGGATGCTTCTTTGCATGCTTCATCGTCTGTAATGCAGTTTCCTGCCATATTTACACCCATATCGGTAGGCGACTTGTAAGGATTGTGTCCGTAAATTCCTTTAAAAATTGCATCCAGCACCGGGAAAATTTCTATATCGCGGTTGTAGTTTACTGTAGTTTCTCCATAGGCTTCCAGATGCCACGGATCAATCATGTTTACATCGTTTAAATCTGCCGTAGCAGCTTCGTAGGCAACATTTACAGGATGTTTAAGAGGAAGATTCCAGATTGGAAATGTTTCAAATTTTGCATAACCGGCCTTTATCCCCCGCTTGTTTTCGTTGTAAAGCTGACTTAAGCACACGGCCATTTTTCCAGAACCAGGACCTGGAGCCGTAACTACTACAAGAGGCCTTGAAGTTTCAACATAGTCGTTTTTGCCGTATCCTTTTTCAGAATCAATAAGGGCTACATTGTTAGGATAACCTTCTATAAGGTAATGAAAATAAGTTTTTATGTTCAGTTTTTTAAGTCTTTTTGAAAAGGCTCTGGCACTTTCCTGACCATCGTAATGGGTAATTACAACAGAACCTACAAAAAGTCCGCATCTTATAAATTCATCTCTTAAGCGAAGCACATCTTTATCGTATGTAATGCCCAAATCTCCCCGAACTTTGTTTTTTTCTATGTCTACGGCACTAATTACGATTATTATTTCTGCTACATCAGAAAGCTGCATAAGCATTTTAAGCTTTGAATCCGGCTCAAACCCAGGCAGAACCCTGGACGCATGATAGTCGTCAAAAAGTTTGCCTCCGAATTCCAAATAAAGCTTGTCGCCAAAGTGGGCAATTCTTTCCTTGATGTGTTCCGATTGAATTTTTAAATACTTTTCGTTGTCAAATCCCTTTTTCATAGTTTTGTATAATACCACTTTAAGAAAAGATATTCCATAAGGGAAGCAGACGGGCATGATAAAAACATAATCTGCCGGCTTAACATAAAAACACTGTTTTACCCGCTTTCCGGGCTTGCGCTTTCGCTTCATTCGGGGATTCTCCCCGAACGGCTTTGCCGGCCCTCCAATCGGGGCTAAAAATCAATTCACCAGATGCCTGTTTTATGATAACATTCCTTTATGAAAATCATAAAAATCCTTCCTGCCGTTTTATTTTTTTTCTTTTTTTCCTGTAGAAAATATCCTGAAATGACTTTAGAAGAAATAGAAGCTTACAGGGCTCTTTCTTCCGACAGTATTATTTCAAAAACTGTAAACAAACCTTTTCGCGGTGAAAAATGGACTTGCGGCAGTCCGGGCGGAGTATGGCATTCAACAGTTTCCTCCGATCCAAAAAGTTTCAATTACCTTATAGCAGAAAGAGATGGAGAAACTGCCGGAATCCTTCAAATGACAAATGATTATCTTGTTGATTACGATGCAGTAAAAAAAGAATGGATTCCCCGGCTTGCTTCCTTTGAAATTTTAATTGACGAACACAAAGGCACTCTTGATGTTATTTATACCCTGAGGGATGACATTTACTGGAGTTTTTTCAATAACATTCAGCCGAGAGTAAAAGTTACAAGTGATGATGTGGTTTTCTGGTATAACGAAATTATGGGCGATGAAGAATGTGGTTCATCTTCGTATAATTCCCGTTTTATGGAGATGCCAGACGGTTCAATAAAAGAAATTACCATCGAAAAAATTAACGAAAGAAAATTTGCATTTCATTTTCCAAGAATTGTGGCAGAACCTCTTCTTTCAACAAACATGGATTTCGGTCCTGAATTTTTATATAGACCTGCAAAAGAAAAGGGCGGGGCAAAAGGAGTAAAAGAAATTTTTACTGTTGCAGAAGATCCAAAAAAAATTCCCAGCGTAGGGCGGTATTTTTTAACGGAATATGTCAGCGGACAAAGAATTGTCTATCAGCGCAATCCTGATTATTGGGAAAAAGACGAAAATGGAAATTCCACAGTCTATCCGGAAAAATATATCTGTCAGATTGCTTCCGACAACAATACCAGATATCTTCTTTTTAAGCAGGGCAAAATCGAAGACTTTTCCCCTTCACCGGAAATGCTGGAAGACATTGTAAACGGTGCTTCAAACTTACAGAAAGAAGGGTACACTGTTTTTTCCAGCGGCGGAAGCATGTCTGCAAGTTTCTGGACATTCAATCAAAATCCCAAAAATAAAGGCAATCCATATTATGAATGGTTTACTAAAAAAGAATTCCGGCAGGCAATGAGCTGTCTTTTAAATAGGGAAAGAATAATAAATCAAACTTATAGAGGTCTGGGAGAGGCAAAATATACTTTTTTTCCCCAGTCAAATAAATTCTACAACGAAGAAATAATCCTGCAGTACAGATATTCTCAGGAAAAGGCCCGCTCCCTTCTTTTACAGGCAGGTTTTGTGCAGGATAGTTCCGGCATCTTTTTTGACTGGAATGGAAATCCCGTAGAATTTGATTTAACCATTGCATCTTCCAATCCTGTTGTAAGCGATATAAGCCAGATTATTACAGACGAATGTAAAAAAGCCGGAATAAAAATAAATGTAAGGCAAACTGATTTTCAGAAACTTGTTGAACTTCTTACATCCACATACGACTGGCAAAGTGCAATAATCGGGTTAAGCGGAGGGTCTGTATTTCCAACTCAGGGAAGCAATGTGTGGCTTTCAGGGGGAAATCTTCATGTCTGGAATCCACTGCAAAAAACTCCGGCAACAGACTGGGAGGCACGGGTTGACTATTTATACGGGGAAGCCAGCTGCATTACGGATTCAAAAAAAGCTAAACCGTATTGGGATGAATATCAGCGTATAATTCTTGAGCAGTGTCCTGTTGTTTATCTGGTGAGGGGACGGGGATTTTATGCCCTGAATAACAGATGGGATTTATCGAATGTTTACTTTGATAACATAAATGGGGCAGAAATTTCAAAGGTTTTTCTTAAAAATTAAGAGGTAGGGTGGAATGGCGAAAAAACTTTTAGCAGAAATTGGATTTTCACTTTTTCAATTTTTGTTCAATTTTTTTTACCAAATTCTGCAATTATTTCACGAATTTCTTCAGGTTTTGTCTGTACCATGTTTTTTCCCGGCTGATAGGGAGCATCTGTTTCAAATAAAACCCTCTCTGTATCCAGACGATTAAAACATTCTACAGCAGTTTTTTTCCCATTTAAAAGTTGCCTCCCAAAGGAAAAATATGCGTTTGTTCCTTTTTTCAGAATAAATTCTGCCTCTTTTATTGTGCCAGACCACCCGTGAAAAATTACTTTTGTTATGTTCTTTAAAAGTTCAATTTGTTTTAACAGCTGTTCTGTAGCCTTTACGCAGTGGATTGTTACGGGAATGTGGTATTGCAGGGCGAGATTCAGCTGTTTTTTAAAAATTTCTATCTGTTCATTTTTTAATTTTTTCCGTTCGTCAGTATAAAAATCCAGGCCACATTCTCCAATCATATCTATCCGCTTGTTTTTTATAAGGTTTTCAAGAAAATCAATTTTTGTTTCGTCCGGTATCCAGGGATGAATGCCAAAGGCTTTGTAAATCTTTACGGTTTTTGCACCGAAATTAAGGCTTCCTTCGTTCAGCATTGTTTCAATTTTTTCAAGGGATTCCAGTTCTTTTTCAGAACCGCAGCACGAAATGCAGGAATATTCATCATCACTTGAAAAATGAATGGGCAGCGGATAGTTTTGAAGATGATTGTGGGCATCGAATATAATCATAAAAAATTCCTTAATGTTTTTTTTATTATACCGAAAATTTATGTAACTGTAGCAGTAAAAAAGTTATGCCCGGCTTTAAATGCTCAGTTTTTTTAAGTCGGAGCATTTAAATTAAGATAATCCTAATTTGGTAAAAATCCATGGAGGCAGTATGGGAACTTATACTTTAA